>JAFDHR010000001.1 GCA_019308645.1 Deltaproteobacteria bacterium | reverse complement strand
GCGGGCCTATATCCGCCTAAAATAATCTGGTGTGGAAGTCCTTTAGGAAACGCTTTGACAAGAGCGATTGTAATCAAAATAGCTTCGGTCGGGGATTCGGTATGGGCTTCGGTCGGGGATTCGGTATGGGCTTCGGTCAGAGATTCGGTCGTGGCTTCGGTCAGAGATTCGGTCGTGGCTTCGGCCTATGAATCGGTCGGGGCTTCGGTCATGGCTTCGGTCGTGGATTCGGTCTGGGCTTCGGTCAGGGCTTCGGTCGGGGATTCGGTCAGGGCTTCGGTCGGGGATTCGGTCTGGGCTTCGGTCGGGGATTCGGTCGGGGATTCGGTCTGGGCTTCGGTCAGAGATTCGGTCGGGATGTCAGTATATGGGCAACATGATGCGAATTGGTTAAGTTTTTTCGATTATTTTAGCAATGAACTTAGTATCAACCTTTCTCAACTTAGGGGATTATGGTTATTGTGCAAATCTGCAGGATGGGCACTGCCGCACAAAAATATTTGTTGGGTATCCGAGCGGCATAATATTTTAAGAAAAGACGAACAAGGGAGATTACATTGTGAAAATGGTGTAGCCTTACAATACCCTGATGGATGGAGTCTATATTATTATCATGGGGTAAAGGTGCCTGAATGGGTAATAGAAAAGCCTCATACTATAACACCTAATACAATTTTTACGGAAAAAAATGCAGAAATAAGACGTGTTATGATTGAGAAGTTTGGACGGGAAAAGTTTTTGTCTTTACCTACTTGCAAAAAGATTCATACAGACGAATGGGGCACGTTATACAGGAACGAGGCAATACGAGACATTAATAGCGAACCATACTGTTTCGTAAAAGTTGTAAATAGTACTCCGGAACCGGATGGAACATTTAGGGATTATATCCTGCGCGTCAGTCCGCGTTGTAAAACTGCGCAAGAAGCTGTACAAAGCACTTTCCCTCGTATAGAAAATTTTAT
Source organism: Deltaproteobacteria bacterium (assembly GCA_019308645.1). Next base: position 49,732 of record JAFDHR010000001.1, on the reverse strand, counting down.
GCCTATAGTTGAAAAATAGATAATATAGAATTGGGGAAAGGAGGGGGTAAATGATGGCATCAGAATTACAGAGGGCAATCTTAATATTGGCTTGCGTTATTACGCTCATGGCTGTCGGATGGGGGATGCACGACATGTGGCTAGAGTGGAAAAAGCTTATAAGCGAGTCCAGAAACGTAAGATTAAATATTTTAAACTCAACGGCTTCAAATGATGATGAAAATTTCAGATAAGTACAACAAAAACATTACGTCTGTGACTGATTATGAATGGAATAGCTGCATTAATTTTGCTTTTAATAATTTTATGAACTTTTAACTAGCTTTGAAAGAGTTGACATTGACACATTTGTCGAAGAAGTCGTAAAGGCTATATATTTTTTGAAGGAGGTGTAGAGGGTGGATAGACAGAAACTTGATAAAATATTGCGGGAGCATAAGAAATGGGTAAACAATGAAGGCGGGAGGAAAGCAGACCTGAGAGGGGCAGACCTGAGAGGAGCAGGCCTGAGAGGAGCAGACCTGAGAAAAGCAGACCTGAGAAAAGCAGACCTGAGAGAAGCAGACCTGAGAGAAGCAGACCTGAGAGAAGCAGACCTGAGAATGGCAGTCCTGAGAATGGCAGTCCTGAGAGAAGCAGACCTGAGAGAAGCAGACCTGAGAAAAGCAGACCTGAGAGAAGCAGACATTGATTTTTCAGCTTGGCCTTTATGGTGCTGCAGTTTCGATGTGGTAGTTGACAAAAGGATAGCTGCGCAGTTAGCATATCATTTTTGCAGGCTTGTCTGTGATGATGATGAAGTCAAGAACGCCCAGAAAGCACTTAAGAAAATTGCAAACCAGTTTCACAGAGTCGATGAATGCGGGGAGGTTTAGATGAACAGAGCAAAAATATCTGAAATGTGCGAAAAGAATCAGGGGCTTGTAAGGTATTTTGCAAATAAATACCTTCGCTTTGTGCCTCAAAAGTGGCACGACGACATAATTTCAGAAGCTCAATTCGCACTTTACAGGTCCTGTGTGCATTTCGATAAAAACAAAGACATTAAGTTTTCTACATATGCAGGGTTCAGCATATCGAGGGATCTTCAAAAGTTATATAACAGGAAAATTAAGAAATATTATTCAAATGAAATTTCTATGCAGGAAACAGCTTATGCCGATGATGAAGGAGTGGAACTTGAACTTGGTGAAAGAATAGGATACGAGCAGGATTTTGACAGCATGGACATTTTGAGGGAAGCAAAGGAAAACAAGTACCTGAGAGGCGTAATGTTAGGCTATACGCAGAAAGAAATCGCAAAAATGGACAACGTGTCGCAGGCACATGTTAGCAGGAAGGTAAGAAAGGCATGTAAAGAGCTTAAAAAAGAGTTCTCAATTAATTAGAGAGGGGAAATGTGAAATGCCATCAGTTTTAGAGGCATATATTAGGGAAAAGGCAAAGAAGGAAATACAGTCTGCCCAAAAGGATCTTCTTGATATTTTGTATGCAAAAGTGGAGAGATGCGGCAAGGAAAAGGCTTTAATGGTAGGTTCTGCCAAGAGTGCTTTAATGTTAATCGAGGCTATTCATAATCACGGGCTTTATAATCTTGACATGGAGTATTTCAAGGACACAGGGTACGGTTTAGGATCTATTGTAAAAGTTATTGAAACCAGAGAAGAGAACGAAAGGAGAAAAGCTAATGAAGCTAAATAGCTTATCTATAAAAAATTTCAAGGGTATTAAGTCGTTTGAATTTATTGCAAATGGGAAGTACACAACAATTTACGGAAACAACGGCACAGGTAAGACCACAGTGTTTGACGCCTTTACATGGCTTTTGTTCGACAAAGACAGCATGAACAAAAGCAACTTTGAGATAAAGCCTTTGGCCGAGAATAACGAGCCTATTCATGGGCTTGAAAGCGAGGTTGAGGCCGTGTTAGATATAGACGGCATGGAGCTCATTTTAAAGAAGGTGTTTAAAGAAAAATGGACAAAGGCGAGAGGCGCGGCAAAACAGGTCTTTTCAGGACATACAACAGATTATTATATAGATGAAGTCCCCGTAAAGAAAAAAGACTTCACGGACAAAATCTCTGAACTTGCTGATGAATCAGTGTTTAAGCTGCTCACAAATCCTTTCTACTTTAACGAACACCTCCACTGGAAAGAGCAGAGGGACATTCTTGTTAAGGTATGCGGCGACATATCGGACAATGAAGTTGTAAGCAAAAATGACAAACTTGCAAAGTTGGCTGACGTAATCGGCAAAAGAACGATTGAACAGCACAAGGCGGTAATCAAGGAAAAGCAGAAAAAAATCAATGGCAGGCTTGAATCTATTCCCGACAGGATAGATGAAGTCAATCGGGGGAAACCAGACATTTCAGGGATGGACTTTGAGGATTTGAGAATACGCATACAAGGCTACACGGAAGGGATAGAGCAATCAAGACAGCAATTGAGCGACATCAAGAATAATATCGACGTGGCAAAAAAACAGAGAGAAATCGTACAAATTGAAACAGAGCTTATCAAGCTTGAGAATGAACACGGGAAAAAGTTAAAGAAAGAACTTGCGGAGTTGGGGAAAAAGAAGGGGAATATCGAGGATGACATTTGCAAGAAAGACAGAGCCATTGCACGAATACAGGAGGACATTGACGAGCTGGAAGCAAGTATCAAAACCATAGAAAAAGACAAGAAAGAGCTTCTTGAAAAATATCACGAGCTTGATAAAAGTGAATTTGTGTCTCCCGAAGCTAAAACCATTTGTTCTTCATGCGGGCAGGAGTTACCAGAGGAACAAATTGAGGAAGCCAGACGTAAATCCCTTGAAAACTTCAATCTTGAGAAGTCTGAAAAGATTAAAAAAATCAAGACCGAGGGTTTAGACAAAAAGACTAAGCTTGAAAACAAAAAAGCCGAACTCGATAAACTTAAAACAAAAAAGACAGACTTGTCAACAGAAGTAAGCCAGCTCAACTCAAAACTGGATGGCATTATTGCGGAAATCGAAGAACTGAGCGAATCTATAGGCGACGTGAAGGAATCAAAAACTTATAAGGAAAAGCTTGCGGCAAAAGAAAAGCTTAAGTCAGAGATAGTGTTCATAAGAGAAAGCAGAGCAAATGAAACTAAGGCACTTGAAGAATCAATCGAAGCTGTTGAAAAGGAGATTGAAAAGCTTCAGATTGAGGTTGCAAAAGAACAACAATTCAAGGACGCAAACAGTCGAATTAAAGAACTTAGAGAAGAAGAACGCAAGCTAGCGGCTGAGATTGAAAAGCTTGAGGAAGAATTATACCTTTGTGAAGAATTTGAAAGAACTCAGGCTGAAATGCTAGAGTCAAAAGTCAACAACAGGTTTCAAATAGCAAACTTCAAACTTTTTAAAAATTTTGTAAACGGCGGTAATGATCTGTGTTGCGAAATGACAATCAATGGCGTTCCTTACAACAGCTTAAACCATGGGTCCAAGGTTAACGGGGGATTGGACATTATTAATGTGCTATCGGAATTTTATAGTTTTGAGGCTCCAATATTCATTGATTTTGCCGAGTCGGTCACAAGCTTATTACCGACAAAGGCACAGACCATAAAGCTTGTTGTGTCAGAAAAAGACAAGAAATTAAGGGTTGAGTAATTTAATGCGTGCTGTCTAAAAAAATAAACAGGAGGTAATTGTTATGGCAAATCAATTAGCATTAATTAAGCGTGACACCGTTGATGTGGTGGCCGCAAAGGTAAGAGAGTTTCAGGAGAAGGGAGAGCTTCATTTTCCCCCGAACTATTCACCTGAAAATGCAATGAAATCAGCATGGTTGACATTACAGGAAACAGTTGACAGGAACAAAAAGCCCGCACTGGAAGTTTGCACAAAAGACAGTATTGCAAATGCATTACTGGACATGGTTATTCAAGGCCTTTCCCCTGCAAAGAAACAATGTTACTTCATTGTGTACGGAAACAAACTACAGCTTCAACGGTCATATTTCGGCACAGAGTCAGCAGTCAAAAGGATTCTAAAAGATTGCGAAATCTTTTCTCAGGTAGTTTATAAGGGGGATGTGTTTGAGTATGAGATAAGAGGGGCTAACAAGTTTATAACCAAGCACGGTCAGAAACTCGAGAATGTAAATGGGAAAAACATTCTAGCTGCGTATTGTGTAATTATGTATGACAGTGGCAATAAGCAGTATACAGAGATTATGACATTTGATGAGATTAAGCAAGCCTGGAAACAAAGCAAGGTGGCGCCTATTGATGCAAGTGGGAACGTTAAGGCAGACAGCACTCATGGGAAATTCACTCAGGAAATGGCAAAGAAAACCGTCATAAACAGGGCTTGCAAGAACTTCATCAACACTTCTGATGATAGCGACCTTGTTATATCTACTTTCAATAGAACTACAGAGAACGAGTACATTGAGGAAGAAGATGTACAGGCTGAGATTGAAGAAAATGCGAATAGTGAAGTTATTGACGTTACGTCTGAGCCTGAGCCTGAGCCAGAGACAGATACAGCATATGAAGCACCGAGCTCAACTGATACTGCGACTAAATCCGGCGATCCGTTCTAATAATTTGAGGAGGTTTGTTTAAATGAAAATAACAAAGGAATTACTTCAAAAAAAAGGTGCTTGCAAGAGAGGTATAGAGTGGTTTAAGGAACGCTTTCCGAATGGCACTACTATTGAAGAAGCAGTAAAAGAACTGGCGGAAGGAAATATTGATACTGATTTTGTGTGGTGGTTTTATGAACATGTGCAACAAGACGCTAGATTGTATGTTCTATGTGGCGTAATTAATTCATTCGGCGTGAATGGGTCTTATGGCGTGAATGGGTCTTATGGCGTGAGTTGGTCTAATGGCGTGAATGTGTCTTATGGCGTGAATAGGTCTGATGGCGTGAATGGGTCTTATGGCGTGAGTTGGTCTAATGGCGTGAGTTGGTCTAATGGCGTGAATGGGTCTGATGGCGTGAGTTGGTCTTATGGCGTGAATGGGTCTTATGGGGTAATTAACAGCTATGGAGTCGACGCCGCTTTATTTTTGGCGAATAAGCCACGCACTTACAGCATATTTGGCAATGAAGTGTCGGAAGAAAGGTTTATTGAGGTTAGAAAGAGTTTTTTTGAAAAACTTAATAACTGGAAGCCGACATTTAACAATATTAAGACGAAACATGGTTCAGACTGGAAAGAAGCGCCCATAAAAAACGCAAAAGCACTATCAAAAGATGAGGCATGGAAGGATATGCCGAAAGAAGCCATAGAATACCTTAAGTCATTGCCCGAATTTGATTCTGACATATTCTATGAAGTGACAGGGATAAGAGCGTAATGGACATTCAGGTAATCGCTTCTGGCAGCAGAGGAAATTGCTATCGAGTATCAGACGGCAAGACTTCCCTGCTGCTGGAAGCAGGCATAAATATAGCGAGAATTAAAAGAGCCTTGAATTTTAGACTGTCAGACATAGCCGGTGTGCTTGTAAGCCATGAGCACAAAGACCACTCAAAGGCTTGCGGCGACTTGATAAGGGCAGGAATTGACATATACACAAGCAGAGGTACAGCAGATGTCATGGAACTTGCAGGGCACAGGGTACACGCAATTGAAAGCAAGAAACAATTTGTTATTAGGACATTCACAGTGTTACCTTTTGACACGCGGCATGACGCAGCAGAGCCATTGGGGTTTTTGCTGTACAGCAAGACCACAGGCGAAAAACTCCTGTTTGCTACAGACACTTACTATGTCAAGTACAAGTTTAAGGGTTTGACTCATGTTATGGTTGAGTGCAATTATTCGGCTGATATTTTGGATTTAAATATTGCAGAAGGTAATATATCTCCTGCGCTCAAAAAACGCTTAATACAGTCACATTTTTCGCTAGAGAACGTGAAGGAATTTTTGAGGGCAAATGACTTGTCAAAGGTGAAGGAAATATACTTGCTTCACCATTCGGCACAGAACATTGACATAGAGCAGGCAAAGAAAGAGATTCAAGGCATTACGGGTAAGGTGGTAATTATAGCATAAAGGACGTGGGTTAATGCAAGGCTGGGTAAAGTTGCACAGACAGATAATAGAAAATCCTATATTTAGAAAACCCCATATGCTACAGCTTTTTGTTTATTGTGTTTTAAAAGCTAACCATGAACAAGGAAAAGCATTTTGGGGAAAGGATGAAATCACTGTTGAGAGAGGGCAGTTTGTTGCCGGTAGATTTGAAATTGCACTGGCTTTAAACCAAAATCCAAACACGACATATGCGAGATTAAAACGTCTTGAAAGTGGCGGATTTCTCAACATCAAAAGCAACAACAAATATTCTCTTATAAATGTTGTAAATTATGAATTGTACCAATCTGATGAACAAAAAAGTAACAGCAAAATGAATAAGAAAATAACAACAAATGAACAACAAAATAACACAAACAAGAATGTAAGAATGAAAGAATGTAAGAAAAAAGATAGTAGGGGGAAAAAATTCATTCCCCCCTCTCTTGAAGAAGTTAAATCTTATTGCAAGGAACGAGGAAACAAGGTTGATCCTGCAAAGTGGCATGATTTTTACACAGCAAAAAACTGGATGATAGGCAAAAACAAAATGAAAGACTGGAAAGCTGCGGTAAGGACATGGGAGAAAAGAGGGAACGACAACAGCAAAATTCCGCAGGCCGGCAATTTTGAGCAGAGGAACTATGACGACGATTTTTTTGACAATCTCTACAAGAGGAAGGGAGCGAAGTCAAATGAAGAAAAAAAAGGACATTGATGGGAACTTGTTTTTATTCGGTCACATATTGTTTTTGATATTTGTAATCATAGCTGAGTACTGGATGAGAGGGAAGCGGAGTTTAGTGAGAGTTTGAAGGGAGGCGGCGAATAAGGTGGTACATGTAGTAAGTTTTTCAGGAGGGAAGGATTCAACAGCTATGTTGCTGATGATGATAGAAAAAGGTATGCGAGTTGATGAAATAGTGTTCTGTGATACAGGGATGGAATTCCCTGACATGTACACTCATATTGACAAAGTAGAAAAGCATATTGGCAGGGAAGCAACGAGGCTGAAATCAGACAAAACATTTGAGTATTACATGTTTGAGCACAAGAAGAAGAATGGACAGCAAGGGTACGCATGGCCAGATTTTCGCAACAGGTGGTGTACACAGATATTCAAAAAACAGCAGATAAGCAAGCATTTGAAACAATTTGATGATGTGATTGAGTATCACGGTATAGCAGCAGACGAACTACGTAGAGCAGAAAAGAACAATGAAAAGAAGGTCATGTACCCGCTTATAGAATGGGGAATAGTAGAAAGCCAGGCATTAAAGTATTGCTATGACAAAGGGTTTGACTGGAACGGCTTATACGAAAGATTTGACAGGGTGAGTTGTTGGTGTTGCCCGTTGAAGAATTTGAAAGAACTGAAAAGCCTATACAGGTATTACCCTGAATTATGGCTGAGACTCAAAAAAATGGATGAAAAAAGCAGGAATAGATTCAGGCTAGATTACAAATTCGAACAACTTGAAAAAAGATTTGAGAGTGAAATATGGTGGGCCGGACACCAAATAAGCATTTGGGAGGCACGAACTAATGCCTAAGAACGAAGGAAAGAAGTTCGAGGACGACTGGAAAAATTCAGTACCGGAATGGGTTTACTACTACAGATTTAGGGATGGGACAGCTAACTTTGCAGGAGAAAAGAATGAGAACGTGAGATTCCAGGCAAGGAATATGTGCGACTGTATGCTATTTTATGACGGCAAACTGTTTCTGTTAGAACTTAAGAGCTATAGGGGCAAAAGTATTCCATTTTCAGCTATAACAGGCGGGAAAAAGCTTGAGGAAATGTCGAAGGCAGGAACGTACAGACGGATAATTTCAGGGTACGTATTTAATTTTCGGGATATAGTGAAGACGTTTTTCGTCAAGGCCAACGACGTTGAGCATTATATCTATCACGCAGACAGAAAGAGTATACCTATTGACTGGACCGAGTCAAAGGGTGTTGAAATTGAAAGCAGAAAACTAATTTCGAGATACAGGTATGACATCAAAAAGTTTTTGGAGGGGATATAATGTGCAGGATTCAAAAAATTTGCGGTGTTCTTTGTGTTTTCGGCAAGCAGTAAGGTCAATTTATTATGCGGATAAGAAAACGAAAATTAGGGCACTTTTTTGCCCTTCCTGTGGGCAATTAGAAACAGAACAGGGAATAAGAATTTGGAGAGGGAGAGTGAAGAGAAATGAAAAAAGAGAACGGATATTGGGTTGACGGAAATGATAATAGATGGAATATAAATAAATACACTAAGCACAGAGCAGAAGAATTAAGCAAATCATTAATTAATTGTACTAACTGCAGTGATTGCAGTGATTGCAGGGGATGCAGGGGTTGCATTGGTTGCATTGATTGCATTGGTTGCAATGATTGCAGGGGTTGCAGTGATTGCAGGAGTTGCAGTGATTGTCTTGATTGCAGGAGTTGCAGTGATTGCCTTGATTGCATTGGTTGCAGGGGATATACTGGATTTTCACATATGGCATACGGAACACAACCAATCGGCCCTCGGTCTGACGTTGCGCATTTTTATTACTACAACAAAAAAATATATGCGAAGTGCGGATGCTTTTGGGGAACTATAGATGAATTTGAAGAAAAAGTTAATAGTACACATGGCACAAATCAATATGCCAAACAATATTTTGCAGAAATTGAAAAGGTAAGAGAATTATTTAAGGAGAGTGTAGGGGAATGAAGCGTAAAGTAGCCAAAGGGTATGACGTAAAACGTAAAAGGATAATAAACATTGAAAAAATGAAAGGGGATGCTATAGTGATATATAGCTTGCCTGAAAAGCCTGGAATATGGTTCTACCCACTCATAGTAGACGGGAAAAATGTTGAGCCATATGAACTACTAGAAACAGACGCAATTGACTAATGTTTTATCGAAAGGGAGAGTGAATAGGATGGACTATAAGAAAGAAGCGGAGATGTACTTGAAAAATTACAACCTGCTGAAAAAAGCAGTCGAAAACCTGGACTATGAAATTAATGCAATTGTCGCCGCCTCAGCCCCAAACGAAATAAAACCTGCGAGTATAAGCGAAACAGGCATAAAGGGTAGCAGGATAGAGGACGATACACTTAACAAGCTTTACAGGCTTACGGAGCTCAAGAGGAAAAAAGCAAAAACAGAGGATAAAATAAGGCATATTGACTATAATCTTAAGATAATCAGTCTTGATGAAGGCTGCGAAAATTACGGAGAACTGCTAATACGGTTTTATCTGAGAAAAGATAAGATAGTCGATATATCAGAGGACATGCATATATCAGTACCAAGAGTGTACCAAGTCCGAGACATGGCATTACAGAAATTTGCAGTAGCGCTGTTCGGGCTGGACGCACTTGTGTAAGCAAAAAGCGGGACTCATGAGTTGTTTGGAAGATGTGTGGATGAGGAGAGTGAAGAGAAATGATTGCTAAAGAATACGGCAGGTACAATTTAATATGTGATATATGCGGGATGTATGCAGAAGATGGTTTTGATACATTCCAAAATGCAGTTGATTATGGGAAAGAAAATGAATGGGAAAGAAATTTAATAATAACGGGAACAGAAAAAGTATGGCAAAATATATGTCCTGAATGCAAGGATTAAGAACACAGAAAAGCCCTGTTTAAAGGGCTTTTTCTCTTGATACCAGCCTTTGGAAGTATTCCTTATACGACTGGCACCCTGTTACCTTTGACCTTGTGCATACAAGCCTTTTGAAGCTTTCATTGCAGTCAAAGTTGACCCTGGCGGTTCTGCCGGATTCAAATAAGTCCGGTCCGAGAGTCAGAAGACCTTTAGCTTCCGACTGTGCCAGATGGACCAAGTAGTCTTTGTATGAGGAAAACCCGAGAAGCCGGGTTCTTTCGAGCACGGTCTCACGGAATTCCTGCGAGCAGTCTATTATTATTCTCATAATCAAGCCTCCTCTAACAAATCTTTGTTGGATGCCTTAGCTTAAAATCTACATCATCCCAGTATTTCTTATAATATTCTTTGCTAGCGGTAGGTCGCCACCCTATTTTTGGGCCGGACTCATAGCTCCGGCGGGCTGTTGTCTGCAACTATAGAAAAATATACACTATACTCAGAGTAATGTTTAGTGAATATTTGCGTGCCGTCCTCATTTGTGAAATACTCACTCCATCCCTCCGCTTTTGCCTCTCGTACTGTTTTAAAAACAGCCTTAATGTTTAAGTTTCCCCTAGGCGTTTTTAAGGTTTTTATAGTTTCCATAACGACCTCCTTCTTTTTACCTGCCTACTTATATTCGCCGGCAGAGGCGATAATGTTGGGGCGCATTTAAGCCTGCGCCGGGGCTTTATTGCAACATTGGCTCAATATTGCATTTCAAATTTTTCGGGGTCCCAAACAGGGATTCCGCCTTCTTCTTCCTCAATGTCTATCCCCAGAAGCTCAAAGCACTCTTCTAGGTGCATGCTTCTATTTGTCATGATTTCTCCTACAACTTCTCCTTCGTATAATAGTTTCATGATTACCTCCTTTTATTGCACCGTATTTCTATTCCCCCGGTGCGGGGATAATTTTGGCGCGGGACTCGCAGCTCCCGCGGGCTGGGGGGATTTTAGTGCTATTCTTCCACCTCCCCAAATTCCATTACCTCCTGGTAGTCGTCAGAATCCATTCCTACCAAATCTGACTCCGTATAGACGTATCCGTCCGGAGTCTTAATCCTATTGGGATTACATCCATATTTTTTCAAAAATTCTAAGCCTGTCATAATTACCTCCATTAATTCAGCGGTAGGTCGCCACCCTATTTTTGGGCCGGACTCTCAGCTCCGGCGGGCTGTTGTCTTATTATGCTACAAGTGGTTACCGCTTGTCAACCGGGGCTATAAAAGCCCCTTTTCGGCAAGACTTGTTGACTCCTTAGTGCCAGCGCCAACTATGATATGGTCCATTACCTGTATGCCGACAGCTTCAAGGGCTTGTTTAACCCTCCTGGTAGAGCGCACGTCAGCATCAGACGGCCTGGAGATGCCTCCGGGGTGGTTATGCGCCAAAATAACGCTTTTTGAGTCGTGGTCAAGCGCTGTCTTAACAAGTTCCCGGACGTATACTGGGGCTTCGTTAAGCGTTCCTTCAGCAATTACGACAGTCGCAATTAGCCTGTTTTGCATGTTCAGCAAGGCCACTTCGTAGCATTCTTTGTCAAACTTGTTATTTAGGCGATTTACAAAATATTCAGCTGCTTTTGAGCTGCTATTCAAAACCGTTTCCTCCTGCACAAACACAAGCTCATTGAGCTGTGATACAAAGGATTTTAGCACTTCTAATTTCCTAACTTGCATCGGGCTAATTCCTATTGCCTTTGGATGCTCCAAAGAAAACTTGATTCCCTTCTCTCTAATTTTTTTGCTGCTTACGCCGATAAGCTCCTCGATTTTATCGGCTAAATCGCTTTTTAATACCTGCTCGTACTTCATGTCCAACCCCCCTTGATTTTTGAGGCCGCTACATGTATAATGTATTTACAGCGACCTGTGCTGTGCTTACAGTCCCGGCGTTACTTTGGCGAGTGCTCCGGGACTATCCTATTCTCTTTAATATCCATATCTGCTTACATCTTCGATGTAAGTATTGCAGATATCTGCGATATCCTTCTCTCTACGTTGCATCTCTTCGTAGAGAGTGTCGCAATGGGAGTCTTCCCACTGTTCCAGGATGTCGATGTATTCGTCGACTTCCTGTTTTATTTTTTTAATTACATTTATTCTGTTCATAATTTAATCTCCTTTAATTCAGCGATAGGTCGCCACCCTATTTTTGGGCCGGACTCTCAGCTCCGGCGGGCTTGGGGGGACAACGGCTAAAAGTTCCTGTCTTGCCTCCATAAGTAGGAGGCCGGTACCTTAACCTCCCTTACAATATCTGCATGGTGTGTCATGCAGGCGGGACAGTATATCCGTCCCTTGATATATCTAACAATAGCGTTGCCTTTGTGGTCAAAGGCAACCTCTCGGCTGATTCCGTACTTTTCCAATTTCAATAATTTCATAATTACCTCCTCATATCTCAGCGGTAGGTCGCCACCCTATTTTTTTGTGTCGGCGTCCCCGCCGTCCACACTAACATTATAGCACGGGTGGCAACCGTATGTCTATAGGACTATGGTCCTATTTTTTCTAAATACCACCAAATCCGCTTGGCTGTAAGAAAAATTTGTGATTTAGTGGTGTGAGTCATGGGACCAAAGTCCTATTAAGTCCTATGTCGATTATAAAAAGACTATAAGATTTTTTGGGTTATGAGTGGTATATTTGTTATATAGCGATTGCAACAGCAATTGCTATTTTTTTATGATTTCTTTTGGGTGGGAGGTGAGACTGTGGCAAGAGGCAAACGTACATCAGAGGCAACACGGGAGCAGATAAGAGCGCTCAAGGAGACAAATCCAGAGATGTCTAATAGGGATATAGCAAAAATTGTAAATTTGCCTCCGTCGACAGTAGATACACTTATGCCTCAGCTCTTGGATGACGATACTTTTCTGCGACTTCGGGCAGCCAAAAAACAGGAGCACATTATACAAGCTCACAACATAGCATCTCAATATATGCAACACTTGCAAGAGCCGGACGTCATCGGCAAGGCCTCTGCCCGTGACAGTGCAATAGTCGCAGGTACCATGATTGACAAGGCGCAACTGTTGGCCGGTGAGCCAACTCAGATACAGGAGAGGCAGGACAGTCTGCCGGAGCTACTACACCAGTACGCAAGGGCATTGGCAAAATACAAGTCTATGGTGACGGGGTAGGGTTTTTTCATCATATTAATGTAGGGTTTTTTCATCATATGATTAGACAAAATCATCATTTTGTATAATGTTGAGTCCCCGCGTGTTTAATTTGAGGACTCTCCATATCCCCCCCTGTTATATTTCCTCCCTCTTCCACAGCAGGGGTAGGTAAAAGGAATCCATTAAGGAATCTATTATCTGCCAGGAGGTAATTTTATATGAGGCGGGTTCAACAAAAAGAGCTAAGTTTGCCCGAATTAAGAATAAGAGGGGCCAAATGGGCAAAAACAAGCTTTAAAAGCTCTTATATCAACAGGTATAGGGATTTTTTATATGTAGTAAATTCTACCACAAAAACCCCTATTTTTGAGTAAATTTTACCACAAATGAGACTTATACAGACAAAAAAGAGGTGCGGTTTTGAGTGAAAAGAGAAAAAAAGATTATGTTGTTTGTTCTGAGACCGGAGAAATTGTAACTGAAATAAATTCCGGTGATAGGATTTTAAGAAAAAAAAGCATAGATTCTTACAACGAAACTACCGTATGGAAGATGGAGAACTTTTATAAAGGGCATACAGGAGAAATTGCAAAATGGAACATAGACCTCTCGCAAACAGAAAAGGCTTTTTTATTTTCTGTTGCTCCGTATATATCTTATGACGATTGTCATCTGCAGTTTAAAAACAACAGCCGCGATATTGGGACTGAGGATTTTGTTGAAATAACAAACATGAGTCGCAAAACGGTTTATGCGACTATCAAGAGTCTTATTGCCAAAGATATTCTGTACAAGGGAAGGAACAGCAAATCAAGGCAATATTTTGTAAATCCGTGGTTATTTGCAAAAGGTAGCAGAGTCAACAAGGTATTAAAGACAATGTTTAAGAACTATAAAATCCGTGTGCTAAACGATGTAAAATGGGGGGACATAGATTCATCATGCATACTGAAACCGAAATAAAAAAACTTGCGAAACACATAGAATCTTTAAAAAAGCAAATAGACCGGCAAATTAACGAAAACCGGATAGAGATATATAATTACGACCAGCCTATCCTTGGAAAAACTCCTAAAATACATAAAAAACAAGTAGAGTTTCACAGGGATGCACACAGGATAAAAGCTTTGTTTGGCGGGAATAGGACCGGCAAAACGGTGGGTGGAGCGACAGAAGCAGTCTTTCATGCAACGGGAAATTGCAGATTCAGAGAACTAGAACCTTCTTCCGGGTGGGTTGTATCACTGTCTAATGAGGTACAGCGTGATGTAGCACAGAAAGAAATCCTGCACTGGCTGCCAAAGAAGGAAATCAGGGACATAATTATCCGGCATGGGAGGAAGGACGACCCGGAAAATTCGATACTTGACAAAATTATACTAAAAAACGGAGAAACAATCGGTTTTAAGAGTTGCGAGCAGGGAAGGGAAAGCTTTCAGGGAACATCAAAGGGCTGGATATGGTTTGACGAGGAACCTCCGGAAGATATTTACCGAGAATGCAGAATGAGAGTTTTAGACACACAGGGCGATATATGGTTTACCATGACACCGCTCAAGGGCTTGACGTGGATATACGATAATATATATCTAAACAAGTCAGATGACCCAAATATAAAATACTGGACAATGGCGTGGGATGATAACCCATGGCTAAGCAAAAATGAAATAAAAGTCCTTGAAAGTACTATGACAGAAGAAGAAAGGGAAGCAAGACAGTACGGACATTTTGTTGCACTATCAGGGCTTGTGTATAAAGAATTCAGGGACGACATTCATGTAATAGAACCTTTTAAAGTGCCTGTAGATTGGTACGACAACATAAGCATAGACCCGGGTTACACAAACCCTTTAAGCTGCCATTTCTATGCAGTAGACAATGACGGCAATATATTAGTGATAGCAGAGCATTATGAGGCTGAGAGAACGATAGAATATCATTCAAAAGAAATTAAGAAAATAGCCGATAGCTTGAATTGGCCTAGAAATGCAAATGGAAAGTTAAGAGCATTAATAGACAGTGCAGCAAACCAAAGGACGGCTGCATCTGAAAAATCTGTTGTTCAGTTATTACATGAACATGGAATAGTGTGCAACTCAAAGGTAAACAAGGACGTATGGACAGGTATACAAAGAGTTAAGCAGTATTTAAGGCTGAGAGAGCATCCGGATAAAGAGGCGTGGCCGAGGGGCAAACCGAAATTATTTATTTTTGCAAACTGTACAAACATGATTAGAGAAATCAAGTCTTACAGATGGATGGAGCCCAAAGAGGGAGTAAACCCGGAGGAAAGGCCAAAGAAAACTAACGACCATAGTATGGACGAACTGAGGTATTACGCCATGACGAAACCGGACCCATACGAAGGGGCTGAAACAGACGGTAGATACAAAGTAGGAGGAAACTATTTTATGTCTGAACTTCTTATGAGAGGACTTAATAAAAGAGAAATATTGTTACTTGAGAAGAAGGGTAAAATCAAAATAATAGGAGGATAATATGCCGATAGTATCAAGTTGGTTTGAGGTATTAGACATAACTTTATCTATAACAGCTTTTGCCATATCCATATGGGCGTTAAGGGTAGGTATTAGTGATAGACAAATCGACATAGACGACTTCAATCAGGATAACCCGAAAAGCAAGGGCAAATATGATAAATTGAGGTGATTGTATGCCAAAGAAACTGGAAAAGAAACTGGAAAAGCAGGCAAGAAAAAAAGGATTGAAGGGTAAGCGAAAGAACGCATATATCTATGGAACTATGCGAAAAAAAGGGTGGAAGCCTAAAAAACGCAAAAAATAAAAGGAGAATGAGTCCAATGAGACCAAGAATACTATTGCTTGACGAGCCACATTTGAAAGCACGAAATATAATGGAGAGTGCGGCGTATTGTGATACTTCATGGCGCGGATACAATGAATGTTGTGGATATGATTATGTTTATACTCAATTCACACCAATTAAAATTGATGTTCCAGTATTCTGTCCATGCACAGGAGTTGATCACATAAAAGCCCCTAAAGTCATCTACCTTGATGCAGAATGGAAACGCACAGAAGGCCAAAAGGTTACATCAACAGCAGAGCATACAATGTGGCTAATGCAAAGCCTAATAAAAAAAATACCTGCTCAACTATACAAAAAACGGCTTGGAATTATAGGATATGGAAGAATAGGGATAATGGTAGCAGAAAGAGCAAAAGCTTACGGAATGGATATTTATACGTATGACACTAAAAATGACCCTGTTAAAGATAAACTTTATTATTTACTTAAAACAAGTGACATAATAAGTATTCATATACCACTTGACGATAATAAAAATTTCATAGGCAAAAAAGAACTTGAAATTATAAAGCCAAATACATTGATTATTAACACATCAAGACAACAAGTTCTTGATATAAAAGCATTAATACCATATTTGAAAGATAAAATATTATATTATGCAGATGATTTTAAAAATGAAATTGACATTACTCAGTACGGAGCTGCGCAAACCAACCATATTTCCGGAAACTGCAAAGAAGCAAGGGAAGCAACAGACATTTATATTGCAAACAAAATTGTTGAATATATAAGAGCCCGAGGAGGCTGATGTTAATGAGAAAATGCATAAAGTGCGGGTCTATAAATAATTTAACAACGATAGAAACGGGACCAGGCACATTTGATTATGCTTATATATGTAAATCATGCAACGAAAATATTGACAAAGAATTTTATAAAAAAGTTTTTTAATAAATTGCATACCTATATGCATTATATTATTAATTTTATTAATAATGCTTTTTAATAAGAGTTAATTAAGAACCCAAGGAGGCCGATAAATGGAAATTAAAGAGGATTTTCTCAAAGAACGTACAAAAAAGCGAAAAGAGTTTAAAAAATATTTAGGCGAAGCATTGCAAAAACGTAAAGCTATAAGAAAATGTAAAGGCATAAAAATTATATGTGAAGGGCACGCGTATGGATGCGGACTTTACGCATGGTATCAATGTAAGCATCTCGATAGCAACTTAAGATGTAAAATAGACAAGAATAATAATTTGTGCGACAAAAACCATAAGTGGTTTTTGTTTTTCCCTTATTGTCCTTATAAAAGATATATAAAAATAAGGGATCCTATATATGGACGTTATGAAAAGTATTGCAAGGATTCTATATATGGACGTTATGAAAAGTATTGCAAAGATAGAGATAAATATAAAAAACTATTAAGGGATATATAAGAACCCAAGGAGGTCAATCATGAAATGTGAATTGTGCGGGAATACAGACTATACAGAAATATGGAACAAGACGGAGCGTGATAAAGAAAATAAATTATATAGCAAGGTGATAAGAGATGAAAATAACAGTATTATTAATGGGGGCAACGTTATTTGTAATAATTGCGGCCTCGTATATATTATTCCTAAGATGGATAGAGAAGGACTAAAAGATTTTTATGGAAAGCATTACAGGGAAACATACAAATTAAACCCGAAAGCTGAAATGAATCATGCTAAAAATGCATTGGACTTTTTAATAGCGACAAAGACATTAGTTACTCCGTTCCTTGACATAGGAGCCAGCACAGGAAAGTTGGTTGACGCAGTAAAAGATATTGCAAAAATCAATAAAGTAGTAGCTCCTGTTATTGGCATAGATGCAGCTCAGGAAGCAAAAAACGTTCAGAAAGTCGACATATTAGACTATGAAACTGACATAAAGTTTAGATGTATAACCATGCTGAATACATTAGAGCACATGCATTCTCCTGTTAAAGTATTGAAAAAAATACACTCAATAATGGATGAAAAAGCTGCATTAATGGTAAGTGTTCCTGATTTGCTTAATACCAATATACAAATAACCATGGATGCATATTTAAGTAATGCACATTTATATAATTTTACAGAAAAAACATTGGCAGCCATGCTTGTGAAAACAGGTTTTAGACCGATATTTTCTAATTATATACCAGAAGAAATCGGAAACAAGCTGTATATTATTGCTTTGAGAGCAAAGCCACAGGAACCAGAGTATAAAAAGCCTGACATTGAAAAGCTCAAGGCATTTTTGAGTTGCGCAAACGATTTATGCATATTAAAAGCTATGATGACAGTCGGTGCCATGAGATGAGTACACAGAAACACGTTAATTTAAAGCCTATTGAGTGGACGGATTAAGCCGAAGTTATATTTCTCAAATTAAAAATCACCGAACATGGAGGTGGTTAACATGACACGCGTAGTGGCTGACGCTTGCTGCAACCATAATGGTGAGCGTTTTTTAATGCAGAAATACATTGAAAAAGCTGCTGAAATAGGATGCATAAACATGTGTAATATGATATAATAACGCTTAAATAGTATATTAGAGGTGTTATTATGGGAAAACATAAAAATTTAACTGGTTTAAAATTTAACCGTCTATTAGTATTAAAACAAGCAAAAAGCAAAAACAATAAAAGGAGATGGTTATGTAAATGCGATTGTGGAAAATTGGTTGAAGTTATAACTTATGACTTAACAAGAGGGCATACAAAAAGTTGTGGATGTTTAAATAAAGAAAAAATCCGCAAAGTGGGCAAAAGCAACACAACTCATAATATGAAAAAGACAAGGCAATACAATACTTGGTCTCATATGAAAAGTAGGTGCACAAACTTGAAAAACAAGAATTATTCAAAATATGGAGGCAGAGGAATTACCATATCAAAAAAATGGCTCACATTTGAAGGCTTTTGGGATGATATGAAAAAAGGTTATAATGACAACTTAACACTTGAAAGAATTGACAACAATAAAGGATATTGCAAAGAAAATTGCAAATGGGCAACAATGAAAATACAACAAAACAATAAAAGAAATAACAGAAAAATAACATATAAAGGGCAAACAAGAGGTGTATATGAATGGGCAGAAATTATTAATATAAGCCCGCAGTTATTACACTGGAGATTAAAAAATAAATGGCCGTTAGAAAAAGCATTAAATAAAAGCAGTGGATATAAAAAGGAGTAAAAAAATGCAAACTCAAATTATTTGTGACGCTTGCTGTAATCATGGAGGCAAGCGTTTTTTGATGGAAAAATTTATAAAAAAAGCAAGTAGAATAGGGGCAAGTTACATCAAATTTCAGCTTTTTGACGCAGAAAAGCTGAACAAAGACTGGCCTGACTATGAGAACGCATACAAGCATTACAAGCAATGCCAGTTAAGCGAAGAAGATTTATCATTCATAATTGATACTGCAAAGGGAAAAAGCATAATACCACTTGCTACTGCATTTGACATTCAAAGCGCGAAAATATGGCACAAATTTTCAGGTGGCAGTTCTGTGAAAATAGCTTCTCCTGACTGCAACAACTGGGAGCTACTTTACTATTGCTTGACTAATTTTAGCAAAGTATTTATTTCACTGGGAATGCACCACGGGTATGAAGTAAAAAGATTATTGTTAGTGCCTATTGAGAAAGCGACAAATGTAATACCGATGTATTGCAGGTCACTATACCCTGTAAAACAATACACAGTAGACGATTTCAGAGCAATGGAATATCTGAAAGAAAACTTTAAGGAGTGGGGGCTAAGTGACCATTCAGAGGATAGCACAAACGCCTTAACGATAATGAAGGGGCTTAAGCCTGGCTATATCGAACGTCACTTTACCCTTGAAAAAACAGGGAAAAAAGATGACATAGTAAGCAGTACGCCAGAGGACATGGCACGTTTAACAAGTTATCCATTCCCGACATTGTCGGATGAAGAGATAAAAAATAGAAAATATATTAACAGATGGAGGTAGGCGATGAGTACAAAGATGCCAGAGAACAGCAAGAAGTTAACAGAAACAAAAAAGCTTTCAAAGACTGAAGAAGCAGAAATCAAGAACAAAATCGATCAATTGAAAAGCAAAGAAAAAAACGAGGACATATTCGTTCCGCCAGAAGATGTTGTACGCATGTATAATGAGTTAATGGCAAGCCCTGAGGGCAGGAAGTATGCAGCAACTTCTAATGCTGATGCAGATAAAGACATTGATATTAACGACTTGATATCAGCAAACGAAGGAGAAAAACTGACTAAAGAAAAAATGAAACAAATTGACGCATTCAAAAAAAGAGCGCTTAGCAACGAGGAATTTCAAAGAGCTTTAGCAATATGCAAACCTCAAACTAAGCCTGCAAAAAAAGTAAAGATAATGGGATTTGCACCAGGATGGATAGAGGCTTTCAAAGACAAAGACGGTAAATGGATTGATAACAGCGATTGTGAAATATGGTGTCTAAATGAATTTTACAAGTTTTTAGCTCAGTTGCCGCCTCAATACGCAAAGGCCACAAGGTGGTTTGAAATTCATTCTAGGTATAGCCCGACTAAAAATATACCCGAGCATATAACATGGCTGCAGAGGGCTAAGATACCTGTGTATATGTGGGAGCATTACGATGACATGCCAACCAGTATTCCATTTCCTAAAGATGAATTGTGTAAGCATTTTGGTTGGACCGATGGGAAAGGCGAAACTGTTCCGTTCAAGTATTTCTCTTGTCAGCCTGCGTGGATGTTGGCAATGGCAATATATGCAGGATTTGAACAGATTGAAATGTATGGTGTGAACATGGCAACTGATGGGGAATTCAACAAGCAGAGGCCATCATGTGAATACTGGCTTGGTGTGATATACGGTATTTATTATGCCAATAAATATAAGAACAGGAAAATGGAATGTCCTGTATTACCCGAACATTGTGACTTACTGACACCACCTGGAGGAAAGCTGTATGGGTTTGACACTGACAACAAGGCAAGGCTGCTTTGCAAGTCAAGAATTAATTCCGTGGATAGCAAGTTTAAGAAAAGCAATAGCCAATACAGCCAAGCCGTGCAAATAATGAACAAGAGTCAATTGGCAATGGCTGAAATGAGAGGAGCAAAATCAGCATATGTAGATATGCTGAATCACATACTATGAGACTATGCGTATTTGTAGGTTCAAGAGCTAATTATGGTAGGCTTAAGTCTGTAATAAAGATAGCTCACGAGCACAAAGACATTGACCTGAAACTAATAATTGGAGCTTCAGGACTATGGACAAAAATAGATTACCCACATGAAACAGTAGAATGTCTTGTGAATGCAGATACAACAAGCGGAATGTGTTTAACTGCTGGATTACTTTTAACTCAAATAACAGGTATTTTAAAACGGATCCAGCCTGACTGTGTATTAATTCATGGCGACAGATACGAAGTGCTATCTGTCGCTATTGCTTCAAGTTATCAGAATATAACTTTAGCTCATACAGAAGGTGGAGATGTTACCGGGACTATTGATGATAAAGTACGGGATGCTATAACGGCATTGGCTGACATACATTTTCCTGTTACAGATTATTCGGCAGACAGAATATATGACATTGTTTATGGTGAGTGTAATAAAGAGGTAATGCGAACAGCAAAATGCGGTTATATATATACGGTTGGCAGTACAGCACTTGATGGCTTAAACCCAATGAATAAGCCAGGTGACTACGTTGTAATACTTCATCATCCAAACACTACGGACCCGGAAGATATAAATCCGCTTATTGAAGCCGTTAAGTCTATGCCGTATAAAAAAGTATGGGTAAATCCGAATGTGGACGCAGGGGCCAAGGCAATGTTGAAGCGTATACATTATGCTCCTGCAGAGTTTGTGAAAGACTTATCGCCTGATGAATATATTGACTTGATATACAATGCCAGATGTTGCATAGGGAATAGCTCAAGCTTCATAAAAGAAGGTGCATATTTAGGCATTCCGGCTGTTCTTGTTGGAAATCGGCAGGAGGGCAGGGAAACAGGAAATAATGTAATACAGGTTGACATGAACGAGTCAAACATACTAAGAGCTGCTTATTCGCAAATTGGACATGGCAGATATAAGCCTGATTACAGATTTGGAGATGGAACGGCAAGCGAAAAGATAATTAAAATATTAGCGGAGGGATAATATATGTTAAATAGAATCAAAAGAATAGTAAAGGCACATGGGAATGACTTAATAGACAGACTGGAAGAACCTAAGAAAATGTTAAGGCAGGCAGTAAGGGATATGGAGAAACAAAAGCTTGCATTAGGCGAAAAGATTGTACAGCTTGACACGAATATAAGAGGACTCAAACGGAAAGACATCGCGGACGAAGTGTCAAAGGCTTACCTTGAACAGAACATAGAGAAGCTTGAGCAGGCACTTAAGAAGCTTGGCGACAAGTACGACTATGTAAGCGACAAAATCGAGCAGAGCAAGAGTAAAATAGCCGTACTGGAAGCAAGGGCGACTGTGGTAGAGGCTACAGAGGAAGCTATGGAACTGTTGAAGGATTTGGATATTGATATAGACACTTCGACCTTTGCACGTATGGAAGAAAAGATTGCGGCCATGGAAGATAAGATGATGGCAAAGCAGGATTTCTATGGGATAGGGGAGTAATCCCCTTCCTGCAAGGAGGGTATAATGGATATATGTGAAGTACAAGAATATATAGATGGCAACAAGAAAAGCAAGTTTAAGCTAGACTTAAATCAGCGCAAATACGCCTTGTATGTATGTATAGCCATAACGATTGCGCTATGCTGTATATGTTTAACAGCTGGAATAATTGCAGGGGCTTTAATCATAACATGCGGAACGTTGTTCTCGATGAACGAAGATAGTAGTTTCGATGCAATAGATTATTTCTTGATTTGCATAGGTGCGTCTATTGTGGCGACTCATGTGGTATTACTGGCAGCTGCGATTATTTCAAGTACTGCCCTGTCAAATATGACGGAATCAAAAACTCAAATAATAGACATAAGGCGGGCAGACAATTGTGTTTACTATTTCACAGAAGAACAAGAAAACTATAGCGGAGAAAAGCATGTGCAAAGTTCTTTTGTCAATGCTGTGTCAATAAGCAAAACAGGGGAAAATTATATTATTGAGCTTAAGGGCTATGAATACAAAAACAAATTTTTGAATAGGCATTTTATTTACATGCCACAGATAAAATATAATCTCATATTAAGCAAAGAATATTATGGTAAGTATATAGGGGGATAATATGTTTATACTTGGAATCATACCGGCCAGAGGGGATTCAAGGGGAATTCCGAATAAAAATATATATCCTTTATGTGGCAAGCCTATGATTGAATATACGATAGAAGCAGCAGAGGAAAGCATGCTTGACGACTGGCTTGTGTTCACTGACAAGTATTTTCAGTATAAAAATTATGGCATAACAGAGCCGAAAGAATTTGCGTATAGCAGTTCATGGAAAATAGAATTTAGCCAATATTGTGTAAATGAATATGAAAAAAAATACAACAAAGTCGATGCTGTTATGCTTTTGCAGCCTACTTCACCGCTAAGGACTGCGGAGGATATTAACAAGGCCATAGCTTATTTCAAAAAATATCAATATTCTGGCTGGAATAGCTTGTATAGTGGTTATAACATGAGAATAAAGCATAAAGAAAAGTTAGACAGCAAAGAAAATGGAGATTTTCATTTTCAAAGAAACGGAGCTATTTTCATAACAAAGATTGACTTGCTAAATAAAGGCAAGTTATGGGACAAAGTTATAGAATATCAGATGCCAAAAAGCAGAAGCATTGACGTGGACGATATGGACGATTTTTACATCGTGGAAAGCATATTAAAGAATCCCAGGAGGTCATAAAAATGAATGCGATATTGATAGGTTATGGTGAAGTTGGAAAAGGAATATATGGAGTTTTTGCACCGCATCACAATATAGATTTATATGATGTGAATGGTTATATTAATAAAAAGCATTGTAAAATATATGATGTAATGCTTATATGTATTCCGTATTCCAAGGATTTTATTAAGATTGTAAAGGATTATCAGAAACAATTTAATCCCAAAGCGACTGTTATTTTTAGTACTGTGGCAATAGGAACAACATCGCAAATAGAAAATGCCGTACATTCACCGATTGAAGGGAAACACAATGATAAAACCATTCATATGGCAGATTATTTAAAGGAATGGAAATTCCTTATGGGAGGTTATAACGAAACCGTAAATGAGTTTTCCAAGGAAGCCGGTAACTTTGCATATATAGTAAAAAAGCCTGAACATACGGAAGCATTGAAGTTGTTGTCAACTACTTTTTATGGTGTAATGATTGAATATACAAGATACGCAAAACAAGTATGTGATGACATTGATATGAATTTTAATGATTATAAGGGGTACAATCTTTGCTATAATGCATTGTATAAGGCTTTGGGAGGCGGAAAATACACAAGGCCGATACTTGACCCGCCAGAAGGTAAAATTGGCGGGCATTGTGTTGTGCCAAACGCAAAGATACTTAACGAACAATATCCAAATGAATTAGTAGAGCAGGTGATAAAATGGAACTCATAATATCTACAATATCCATATGCTTGTCTGTATTTAATCTTTTAGTGGTTACAGGCGTTATTATAGTTAAGAAGCCTGCTAAAGACAAATACAAAGAATTTAGAGACCCAGTAACAGGGTTGCTTGGGAGGAAAAGAAAATAATGGACATAAGATGTTTTACATGCAGCAAAATGTTCGGAGAGCTGAAAAATGGTTCAGTATTAATAACTCCGAGTACTGAGATTGATTTTAATGACAGGCGATTAAACATCGAAATAAAATGCCCGAGATGCAAAAAAAAGACTTCAATACTTCTTGATTCCGCAGATTCTACAGGAATTGATGATGATATAATTTAAGAGCCCAACAGAGGCCTATCCACATTAACAATGGATGGGCCTCTATTTTTTTGTGCCAATAAGAAGTAAAGGATGTGATTATATGCCTTATTCAAAGGCTGAGATTCAGGAACGAGCCTTAATGCGCAAAGATTTTATGACGCAAGAAGAGGAGATACGAATAAAAGACTATATTTCAAAACTTAGAAATAATCAAGGCAGTTTGTCATCAATATATGATGAATACTCAGAGATAGAGAAATATTACGAGAATGAGCAAGATGAAGTTGTGAACATGCCTAACACTAAAGTAAATATACTTAATGCTAACATAGAAGGACAAGTATCGATGATGGCAGAGCAGGAAATGGCTATTATGACAAGCGGAGAATCTTCCGAAGACCAAGAATATGCTGAGGACGCAAGAATCGGCCTTGAATGGACATTCAAGAAAAATTACTTTAAAAGGCCATTTAAACAATTTGCCAGAAGGTTCATAAAGTTCGGTGTGGGAGATTTTACCGTCCAGTTCAATCCGGATGCATTGAATAAATTTGGACTTGTTGAAATATATTCCTTGCCGCTCACTCAGATATTTATAGACGGAAAAATAAAAGACCCTATAAGATATCAAGATGGCGAGTATGTGGCATTTGCACAATGGATGTCAAAAACTCAATTTAAGGATATTTATGGAGAAGAAAAGGCTAATGCCATTATTTACGGTGACAAAAATTTTCTTGACAGTAATAGCATATTCACGCTTGATTCTTCAAGTGAAGATGACGAAGCGGCAACGCTTGTAAAGTTTTGGTCTAGGCACGAAGGGAAATTAAGGTTGGAGGAATTTTCAGGATGCGGAATGTTGCTATACGATTCACACAAGGGAGATAGCAGAAAAAGCAACCAGAAGGAGTCGGAATACAATCACAAGCCGTATTACAAATATGTCGATAATAAATATCCGCTATTTTTAGCTTCTCTTTACGAAAGGGAGGGAAACTTCTGGAGCTTTGGAGATGGCAAGTTGATTCTACCTCTTCAAAAACTTATAAATGAGCTGTATGACAAAATAAGAATATGCGCAAGGCCAAACCTGATTTTGTATGACATAAATGCTGAAATAGATTTAAGCGACTATGACGATAATTCTCTTGAGCCGAGACCATACGACGGGACTACGGGGGATAAGCCTGTTTATGTTGTGGAATGGGGGAGGATAAATGAGTCTTGGTGGCGTTTACTAGGTTCTATACAGTCCGAAGTACAGAACATAACAAGGTTTTATAATATTATGACAGGTGGTGGAGGCGACGCAGATTCGGCAACTGAGTCTGCCCTGCAGCATCAACAAGGAAGCTTGTCTACTGATGACAAGAAAAGCATAATACAAGATACTTTGATAGAAATGTCAACTTATATACTTGGGATTATGATTGAGAAATACACCGAAGGAAAATCATTCAGAGTCGGCAAAAATGATAACGATTATAGGTGGATAGATTTCAGGGAAATGAGGGATATCCCAGTAAGGAAGCCCGCTACTCAAAACTATATAGACAATTTCAAAAGCAAAAACTCTGACAAGAAAGCACCTAAGTGGGAAATCCTGACCGGAGACGACGGCAAAGCATTAACCAAAAACATTGACCTTGACATAGAGATAACGATTGGAGCAGGACTACCGAAAAACAAGGCATTTATAACACGGTTTATGCAGGACATATCTCAACTAGCACTTATAGATAAAGACGGCCAACCTAAGCCTGCAGTATTTTGGGATGAATTCAGGAGATTTCTTAAAAAGTTTGTCGGGCTTCCCATAAGCGACAATGAGCTCGACAATATAATGAAGCGGCCAATGCCTCAAAACCCTCCAAATATTCCAATGTCTCAGCCTACAGGCGAAATGCAACCATTACAGAGCGCACAAGGGCAGGGGTTAACTTCAAACAGTAGGCCTACAATGTCTAATTTAGCTAAGATAAGGAGTGGCGCCGGTGGCTGACATTAAAACACATAATAACCTGATAAAAGTTGTATTTGATGGCAATAAGCACTTAAAGCATGTAATGAGTTCTAAACAGATAAAAAAGATTACCGTATACGAAAACAGCTATCCATTAACAAGATTGCCAGTATGCGGTCACTGTGAAAAGCTGGCCTACTGGAATAAAGGCGGGACAGCATATTGCCCTACATGCGGGACGTATACAAAGAAACCAATAACATATGCAACATATCTGGCAAGCGGCTATGATATAGACGAAACGACTTGCAGATGGATGTTGCAGCAAGAAAAAGAAAAACGGAAAAAAGCATTGCCAGCATATGGCGAATAGGAGGGAAAAGGATGTTTATACTTAATACAAAAATAGTTGACAATGACTATTCTCGGCTAAATGTAGCTATTCAGCTTATTCCTATTGAAAAATATGAGGGATATAATCTCAATGACAATTTCTATGGCGGGAGAGTTCAGTGCATAGGCAAGATGAAAGATTCACCAGTTTTACTTTTGATAAACAATCAAATTGACGGATTGCAGGTTGTTGATACTGCAATTAATGAGCTTGAAGATTTAAGCCTAACTGTTCTAAAGAAAATTGCCAAGGGTAGAAAGCTTAAATTAGATTATAGACATGCAACAAAGATAGATGTTGTAAAAGCTTTAAAAGAATCATTGCACGAAGTAAAAAAAGCTGCATAGAGCTAATCTATGTAATTTCGGGAAGGATACCCGTAAAAACCTTTTTCGAGTGTTTATGACTAAACGCTTTTTATTATGCCTGAGAAGGTTAAATCGAAAGGAGAAATAACTATGTTGTCAAACATTGATTTGCAATTATTTGGCGAAGTAGAAAACGAAGAGGTTAATGAAAACACAGACGCAAATAAGGCTGCTGAAAATACAGAAGTAACAGAAGCGAACAAAGATTCAAAGGAAGTCAATGAATCGAAAGTTTCAGATGCGGAAGTAGACAAGGACAAATATATTCCTAAAGAAGTAGCCTTAAAGTGGAAAAGAAATTCAAGAGAATTGCAAAGGGAATTACGAAGATTGAAAGAAAGCGAATTTGAGCGTGAGAATAAAAGCCGGCTTGAAAAGATACGTTCTCGTGCCAAAGAAAGAGGCCTTGACGATGATGTCGCCGAGATATTCGGCGAAATTGCAGGAGAGCTTATTTCACTTATCCCTAAGCAAGACGCGGAAGAAACTGAAATACTTGAGGATTTTAATGATTTTTTGGAAGAGTATCCAGAAGCAAAGAGCTACAAAAAAGAAATAATTGAAAAGGTTAAGCTTTATCGTAAAGCTGACCCTGATTTCACAATCGAGGATGCTTACAGGTTAATGTCCCCGAGTAAAAGTACAAGAGAAATGCAGCTTGAAGCAGAACAAAGAGCTGCCATAGCCAGAAGGTCAGGAGATAAGGAGCCGACTCCTTCAGTGTCCTCTCAGTCTGGCAGCAAATACCCTTTGACAGATGACGAGAAGCGAATAGTTAAACTGCTTCAGCAAGCACATCCCGAAAAAGGGTGGACGAATAAAAAGTATTACGAAACAGTAGTAAAACCTAAGAGAGATATTGAAACAAAAATAAGATAAGGAGTTGATTTAAATGGCATTTAGACTATTAAACGGAGCATTGCAGGGCAAATATTGCCCGTATATACCTTCAAACGCAAGCAGTGATTATCTGCCGGTGTCATCTGATGCAGGCAAGCTGGTAATGGCGTCGTCAAACACTGTACATGCAATGAGCTCAACGACAATAAGTTTTTTATCAACGGATGGTTCAGTGGTACTGGCTGGAATATTTGTTAAGCCGGAGTATGAGCTTGACGAATCCAGCTGTTCAACATTCGGTTCTACTTCATGCAAATTGTGGGTACAGCCTATTTTACCAGGGGACATACTGGAAGTCGACTATACGACTGCAACTTACACAAGCGGCAGTTCCGGGGACTTGCATACAACGAATATCGGTATGTTTTATAGGCCCGGGTTCAGTTCAGATTCGACAAATGTTACTCAGCAGGCAGTAGGACGTTCATACTTGAATGTATCTACAGGGACAAACGTTTCTGATTGGAGCACAGGAAATGTGTTCAGACTGAATTCGTACTCAACTGTCCATAAAACCGCAGAAGTAGTGTATGATCCTGGTGTAATAACCAGCTAAATTTAAATAATGGAGGGAGTTGATTTATATGGCAGTAACATTAACAAGTGATATATCAAGAATGTTAGAAGCAGGAATAACCGAAGTTTTCACCGAAAACTTTGAAGCGTATCCTATTGAATGGCCGGGGTACTGCAAAAAGAAAACTGCTGACAAAGAAGTCATGAAATATGATAGCATGGGTAATATTTCAGGGGCAAGTATAAAAACAGAAGGAGATAAAATAACCTACAGGGAAATAACCCAAGCATACCAAACCACTGTTACCATGAAAACAATCACAAATGGTATTTCTTTTAGCATCGAGGCTAAGTCATATGATTTGTACAAGGGTACTTCCGAGGCCCAGGCTTTGGAATTGGCAAGGACTATGAGGGAATTTGAGGAAAACAGGGCAATAAGATGGTTTGATAATGCAGAAAGCACAGCTTACAATCTTGCAGACGGCGTTCCATTGGCATCAAATTCACATCCGCTAATAAATTCAGGATTGTTCAATGACACATTGGCACCTGCGAGTTCATTAACGGACCCGGAAAATCATAAGACAATGATTAAGATGTTTGCAGATTTTAAAAACCATGCCGGCGGTCCTATGAAGTTTTATCCGACCGATGGGTTGACACACAGGTATAACATGGCAGATATTGAGGAAATTTATTTTTCCGATAAGAAAGCTAATGAGTTCTCTAACACGAAGAATGTACTTCCCACAATTAAGTGGAACTATTCAACTTATTGTTCATCTACTACAGCATGGATGATGTGGGATAGAAGGTACGACCATATAAGGCTTGATATGTTCAGGGATGTTTATCACAATGCTTACGAAGATATAAAGGATACATTGAATTTCTATTACAATACTGTAAGTATGTATGAAACGTATTGCTTGCCGAACGCGGGAATAATTTACAATGCAGGCGCATAGCGCATTATAAGCATTTGCCTGTTGGCAATTATTGATATATGTTATGTAATATTTATATATAATGCAAAGGTGTATTAGAGGAATATATCAATAAGCAAACAAATAAACAAAAGTAATAGAACCGAAAAACTCTTTTACTTTTGTTTAATAACCTAGCCATGGGCGGGGTTAAAATCCCGCCTATAGCTTAAATGAGAGGAGTGATAACACATGGCTAAAAAATATGTACTGGCTAATGGTGCGGATTTTTACGCACAAAATGGCTCAACTGAATTCAAAGTAATAACTTCTACCGGAGATGTTATAGCAGGCAGGGTTATGTATGGAAATTCTAGTGACAATGTGATTGTAAACAGCTCAGGCGAAATTCTGTATAGGGGATACGATATGAGGGCGGTTCAAACATTGACAAGTGGCTCGGACAGTACTGATACAGCTATAACAGGGTATGGAATAACTGTATTTCATGGTGACACTGGTTGTAGCCTTTCAATGTCTGCCCCCGTTTATGCAGGAGTCAGAAAACAGATAATCTTTACACAGGGGAGCTCCGTTGCAAGGTCTATCAATTCATCTGAAACAACAGGCTCGACGGATAATGATTTAGGCTTTTCGTTTTGGAGCACAGCAGCGACAAATAGTTCTGCAATTACACTTTCCACAGGCTCGACACTTGCATGCACAATAAATTTGCTTGGAATATCCACGCAGCAATGGCTATTACTGCATGAGGATTCTACATTGTCAAACGTGACAATCGCAACAACGTAAATAAAGGGGCAGCAATGCCTCTTATCCTTTATTAAGAAGGTGATTTTATGAGATTAATAAATTATGCATTAGGAAATTATATATCAACAAGTGGAGACAGGGGTTCTACAATGATTTATGGAACTGTCAGGGCTTCTTCAAATTCAAGCGGAGCATGCGCATCTTCTGATGAAGTTTATGTCGATTTTGCCGCACCGGATAACCCAAAGCTTGTTTATCAGGCCTTGCTTTATAATCCTTCAACCTATACTGTTGACGTACGGTATTATACTTATGAGCCGAGTCTGTCTACTATTGCCACTGACGCATATATGCTTTTAGGCAGCACAAGCATACCTCCTTCAACAGAACAGTATACTCCTGGGCTTACTTATGACGAAATGAGCGGGGTGTTCAATCGCACTAATCTTAGGATTGGCTTTAATGCAAATACTACAGGGACAAGCAATTCAACTGATGTATTGTATAGAGTTGCGATAAAAGAATGGTATTGAGGTGATATTATGGCAACAGTGATACAATTATTAAATGATATAGATGCAAGATTACCAAATTCTTTTACTGAAGAAACCAAACTTGCATGGATGAATGATGTTCAAAGAAAATTAACTAAATATTTTGATGATATAGAAACGGTATATGAATTTGTGGCATCATCTTCTATGGCGTATACTTTGTCTACCTCTATACGTATGGACAGGATTACTCATGTATATACAGGAGATTCCACAGCTATAGAGGATATAACTTCAACTACTGTTTGGACAGAACATGATTATTTAGGTGCTGATGATGTGCTTGAGGGATATAAATACTATACTCCCACAATAGAACATTACAATACTACCGGGTTTAATACGGATTTAGGATTATACCCTGAATCAACAGAAGTTAGAGTAGCGAGGGTATTTTACAAAACAAAACTCACGGATTTAACTACGGAGACGTCGGGATGTACTCCTCTGTTTGATTCTGAGTATCATGACATATTAAAATATGGAACGCTTGAAATCATAGCAAAGAGTGGCAATGACCCTGACGTAGAGTTAGCCAACAACTACTATTCGGACTATTTGGAAATTTTAAAAGAAATTAAAAAAGACGTGGCGCAAAAGAAAATGAAAACACCTAAATTTAAGCTGAGTTATAAAGAATGGACGTGGTAATATGTATTGGAAGCCTTTAAAATTCAAAACAAGTGTGTATACGAATACTTTTGGCTCAGGCATAAACACATTCTTAACTTCTTTCGAGATTCAAGACGGGGAATTGACTGACTGTTTAAATATGTGTTCGGATGATTTACCCGCAATCAGGACAAGAAATGATAGAGTACCTTTATCATCTGGGTTGGTAACTACAGAAATGAATGGGCTTGGAGAGTATAACAATACTTATATCCACGCGCTGGACGGGAAATATTGGAAATATTTTGATGATTCAAGTAATTGGGTAAATTTATCATCTTCGTTAAATAGTACAGAAGGATTTTTTGATGAATTTGTTCGCGGAACTGACCGTAGAGTAATTATGATGAATGGCACACAACAAAAATACTGGATGAGTTCAGATTCTTCAGCTTTGGATTTTTCTGATACAAACATGCCCTTTACTAAATTGTTTTGTATTCATAAGTCAAGGATGTATGCTTTAGATGATAATGATTTATGGTTTTCAGGATTAAATGATCCTACAGATTGGTCTTCTACTGGGGCAGGATATATTAGCATAGTTAATTCTGTAGGGTTGGGAACAGCAATAAAGGCATATAATGATCATGTAATTGTATGGAGCGGTAATTCTATGCATGAATTATATGGAACAAATCCGGACAATTATGAATTAAAAGACATAACTAATGATGTTGGGTGTGTTGGGCAAAAAACAGTAGCAGAAGTCAAAGGTAGATTGTTTTGGCTTGATTATACAGGAATTTATCTTTATACAGGGGGACTTCCTCGTAAAGTATCAGATAAAGTTAAAAAATATATTGATGGCATAAATTGGGCATATGTAAATTTATGTGCAGCAGGTGTAAAAGATAATAAATATTTTTTATCAATTCCATATAATTCAACAGAATTAAACAGAATTTTGGTATATGACACATATGCAGAAACATGGACAGTACAAAGTGGAAATTTTAATCATTATATCAATATTCAAGATGTTTTATATGGCATGGAAACTACGACTTATAGAGTATGGAATATGGAAAGTACTTTACAAACAGGACAAGATAATAGCACAGATATTTCATGGGAATTTGTAACTAAGGCATATAATGATAGAACAATATCTGGGAAAAAGACTTTATCGGATATGTATATGATAACCGAAGGTTCAAGTGGTGCAACAATAAAAATAGATTATTCCACTAATATAAATTCTACAAATGTAAATGCCTTGTATCCTTCGACAAATGTATCAACGGAAATAAGCTCAACTCAATTAAATATACCAACTACTGATTTACAAAATATTAATTGGTATAAATTGCAGTTTTCCGGTACTCGACATGTTAAGATACATTCTATTGAAAAAAAATTCAGAGTAAAAATGAGGTGATATTATGCCGATAATTAATACACCTTTACCACACTTAAGTGGGGATGCAAAGAAAGACATAATTGAATTGTATGATAATAATATTATGCTTCGCAAAGAACTGACTTATTTGTTATCTCATTTGAATCAAGATAATATATACCAAATAATAGGCAATAACGCAGCCGAAATGTGGGACAGGAACGGTATTAATCCTGCCTTTATCAAATGGTTTAAGAATATGTGCTATAATTCGTCATTTGAGGTATTCGACAGCAGCAGTGTGCCTGAAAGTTGGAGCGGGGGGGTAAGTAGTCCTGATAGCAATTTTTACGGTTCCTACAGTCTAAAATTAGTACCGACTGAAACATCAACAAGTGGGGCTAATCTAATCAATCCACAATGGTATAATGATGTTGCGGTAAAAACAAGGGTGAGTTTCCACAAAAAAGGCGGTGCGGTGAAGATTTCCGTATTGGACGGGGATAATGCAGACACAGCTTACACCCTGACGGATGAGAATGGAAATACGGGTACGTATATTGAGTACGCCTATAACGCAAATTGGGAGTCTGCCTCTTATACGGTATGGTTGGCACATTCCACCTCTACAGATATAAAAGTTAAGTTTGAAAATTCTGATGGTTCTGAGGATGCTTATATTGACGGTGTAATAATAGAGCCGGATTATACAGAGAAATATCCTTCTTCATATACGGATGGCCCGAGAAGTGTTGGTAATGGCTATGGTGAAGCAATAGAAGAATCTTCAAATGACTATTATTATCAGACATCACACACATCAGCTCAAGGGAAGCTTATTTTAACAACAACAGGTGATAATGATTATGCGACTATTCCGTCTATAGTAGGAGATTTTTCAGAAAACTTTCAATTGGATTTTGCTTTTGAAACAAGCGATGGAATAAATACCTCAGATATAATATTTCAAAAAACATCAGGCGGTAATGGATGGGCAATTCGATGGTCTAGTCCATCATGGCCTAATGATGACGGACCAAGATTGTATACTTATTCAGATTCAGGCAATGAAACATTTTGGTTTCATAAAAATATGAGTAAGGACACAAAATATTGGTTGAGATTGGTAAGAGAAGGGAATACAGTTACAGGATATTATTCTACAAATGGGCAAAATTACACACAAGCATTTCAAACTTCAAGCTCAAATGTTCTTGAAGCTTTTGACGATTCCGCAGACGGTGAATATTTGCGGATGGAAACGGATTATGGCACGAAAACAATATATAACCTGAAAATTGTAAAAGGGATTACGACATATGAATATCTTTTTAATAATAATTTCGGTGTTGACAAGGAAATAATCGCAAATCAGGGCGGTGAGGATGGGCAATGTTATAATGGTGCCGAACAAGCCTCAGATGGTACGGATATTTATTTATATACAGCTTTAACGCAAAGAGCTTTTAATTTTACGGATGGTGAAGTATTAAGAATAATACCAAGCGCAACTCAAACAGCAGGATTAACAGCATATGTCAGAGTTAATAGCTGGGGAACATATTATCCTGTTAGTAATATAGAATTAACGGCTGACGAATATTATGAATTAATATGGGACAATGCAAATGAGGAATGGAATGCTTTTAGAAACCTTGAGGCAAGTGATTTTACAGATTTAACGGATAGTGGAGACTCAACATTACATTATCATGCATCCGATAGAGCAAGAAGTAATCATACAGGTACACAAGCGGCAAGTACAATAAGCGATTTTGATACTGAGGTAAGTAACAATACAGATGTTGCAGCAAATACAACAGCAAGACATTCAAGGAAGCATGACATAAACGGTACCGATGACCATAACGGAGTAGGGGGAGCAACAGAAGATAACTTTGTATCTTTTGATGCTAATGGGCTGCCGAAAGATTCAGGGCATAATGACACTGATTATGAGGACGCAGGAGCGGTTGCTACTCATGCGACACTAACTGAAACACACGGAGCTACAGGGGCAATCATGGGCACAACTAATACACAAGAGGTATCAAACAAAACCTTGACGCCAAAAGCAACAGTCAAAGGTAACGCGGCTTCGGATGCCGCAACTTTAGGTAGTGAACTTGTCACAAACGGTACATTTGACAGTGACTTATCAGGTTGGACAATATCAGATACAGGCACAAAATGGACATGGGATGCTACAGGTGCAGCTATCCATAATGGTGATGGTAACACTGAAACAATAAGTCAGAATGTAAATGTCACATTAGATGAGTATTATGTCTTAGCTTTTACTATATCAGGAAGAACAGCAGGAACATTGACACCTTCTCTGAATGGGGTAAATGGATATGCGCAAAGTACAGATAATACTTATTATTTCAGTTGGAAAGCTACTGCCACAGCAGCACATTCTCTGATGTTCACACCTTCGGGAACATTTAATGGTAAATTGGATGATATTTCATTCAAACAAGTTACGGCTGATTTGGCAGCATTGATTGAATTAAAGGATTCTGGTGGGGCTGTAAGTGCAGAAATGCGGAGTGGAACTAATACTTTGTATAATTTCTTTATCGGTTATAATAGTGGGAAAAATAATTATAATGGACATTATAATGCGGCAATAGGCTATGCGACAATGCAGAATAATACAATAGGACATTATAATGCAGCAATAGGCTATGCGGCAATGCAGAATAACATAACTGGTTATGCTAATGCAGCAATAGGCTATGCGGCAATGCGCAGTAACATAACTGGTTCTGCTAATGTGGCTATAGGATATACAACAATGCATTATAACACAACTGGTTCTACTAACGCAGCTATAGGCTATGCGGCAATGTATCACAACACAACTGGTTCTACTAACGCAGCAATAGGCTTTACTGCAATGCGCAGTAACACAACTGGTTCTGCTAATGCGGCTATAGGTTCTTATGCAATGCGTCATTCACAGACTGGAAATAACAATATTAGCATAGGTGGTTATTCTTGTGGATATGGTACAGGTGCAGTCTTTACCGCAGCCTCAAACCACGTAGTTATCGGGCATCAGGCTGGATACAACATAGGCACTTCTGATTCAGCAAATGTAATGATAGGCTATCAAGCAGGGTACAATGAAACTGGTAGTAATAAGCTCTACATTTCAAACACAAATACTGCAACACCGCTTATATATGGAGAGTTTGATAATGGTATATTGGGATTTACGGCACAAGTAGGCATAGGCACAAAAACACCTAACGCAAATGCCGCATTGGATATAGCAAGCACAACAAAGGCATTTATGCCACCAAGAATGACAACAGTACAAAAAAATGCAATAGGAACGCCTGCGGCAGGTATGGTTGTATATGATACAGATTTATCAAAACTATGTGTATATACAAACGCATGGGAAACTATAACAAGTTCATAAAAATAAAGGAGAGTGATTATATGGCATTGCAAAAAGATAAGGAAATGAGTAGTGGATTTATTGCAACATATCATAATATAGGCGTAATAGCATACGACTATAAAAGGAACAACGCAGAAGTTCAAATGCTTCAATACAAAGACGAATCTGCAAGGCGTGCAAATAAGCAGCATGTTGGTGTTATGCCTTTTCAATTTGAGAATGTAGAGATAGACCATACAAAAGATTTGAGAGCACAATTCTATGAATTAGTAAAAC
Organism: Deltaproteobacteria bacterium; assembly: GCA_019308645.1. The sequence goes on along the minus strand of JAFDHR010000001.1, from coordinate 13,058 downwards.
AGAAGGATGAATTTAAGGATTCGTTAGACTGTTGACGAAATTTTCAATATGGTATATATTTGTATAGGGGGATATTTTGAAAAACAAATGGTTATATATTCTCATAATAATCCTTACTATATTTGACATATGTTTTACAACATGGGGATTGAAAGTAGGTCTTATTGAAGAAGCTAATCCACTATTTGCTTTTATCTATAACTATTCTTATTTATTGGCTATAGTATTGGTTGCACTTATGACAGGTGGAGGATTATACATTATATTTAAGCTACAGAACAAGTCTAAGATTGCAAAAAGTGGGCTTATATTTGTATTAGGAATAAAGATTTATGTAATGATTATGCATTTGAACTGGTTTATTCCTTTAGTGCCTTTACTTGTTCGTAGATATGTAGGACTATAGTACTATTTTTATAGTAATTTAGTCCTATTTTTTAGAAAAACCTTCAAAAAATCATTTATAATGTAAGAAAAAAAAAGGGGGCTTGTTTATGTTAAACAAAGTATTAAAAAAAGCAAAGAGTAAGAAGGGATTTACGCTTATTGAATTGATTGTAGTAATTTCTATTTTGGCGATATTGGCACTTTTGATTGTGCCAAGAATTATGGGATTTATAGGAACTGCGAGACAAAATGCAACAAATTCTAATGCAAGATTACTTTATAACGCAGCAATATTAGCTATATCGGCTGATGAAATTACTTTGCCTACGGAAACAAATGCTGAATGTACAACCTTAGCAGACGTAGATGCATTAGCAACAGGAGAGGACCAAGATGGATTATCGGGATTTTTGGATGAATGGCCGAAGGATGGAGATGGAAAACCTTTAAGATTAGTTATCAGTCCAGATGGTGAAGTTGATGTGGAAGATTCAGAGGTTGCAACTGGAGAAGGTAACAATTTAGCTGGTAAAGATTTATAAACAAAGCAAAATTTAAATTATTCAAAGCATCCTACGGGATGCTTTTTTAATGCTCAAAACGAGGTGATAATATGGCTACAGTTCCCGGTTATGATACTTATTTAAGGGAAGGTATGACGGATAAAAGAGTAGGGCAGCTTCAAGGTGCATTGTCCGACTTAGGTTATGACGTTGGTCCTATAGACAATATATTTGGCCCAAAAACAGCCGGAGCATTAAGACAATTTCAAACAGAGCAAGATATACAGGCGGATGCTATATATGGGCCTGAAACAGCTGGAGCATTGCAACAAGCACTCGCAGGAGTTCAACCGGCAACACAACCAACACAACAGCCTGTAACTCAACCTACGGCACAGCCTTTACAGCAAATTCAACAGCCGGTACAGCAGACACCGCAACAACCTGTGTTGCCACAAATGCCACAATTCAACTATCAGTCACCATATACCGGGCAAATACAGGACATAATACAGCAGCTTCAAGGTAGGCAGTTCCAATATGACCCGGCCAAAGACATTGCATTGCAGCAGGCACAACAGCAGGCGATAAATAAAGTTAGTGAAGAAATGGCTTCAAGAGGAATATTGAGCAGTACTATAACGGCAGATAGGGCAGCTCAGGAAGCTGCTATACTTATACCTCAGTATAGGCAGATTGCTTTCAATGAATATATGAGTGAAACTGACAGACTAATGGACTATGGCAAGTTTTTGCAGGGTCTAGACCAACAATCATATAACAGAATAGCAGACCAATGGGCTAGGGATTGGAAGCAAAAAGAATTCCAATATCAGCAGGCGCTTAATGAAATTGAAATATCACAGCAAAACATTGATAGAGCATGGGACAGAGTAAATGAATTAGGATATGTGGACAATGAAGCTTCTCAGATACTTGGCGTACCTGCAGGAACACCATCGAGAAGAGCAAGAGAATTCATGGAACAGATAGAAGCAGAAAACAGAGCTGCAGAAAGAGATTTGCAGGATAGAATCGCTCTTGAGAGGGAGCGTTTTCAAAATGAGCTTGATTTGTTCAGGGAAAAGCAGGAGATTTCGGGAGCTGCAGGAGAAGGTATTGCCGGCTATACTCAAGAAGATGTCAACAGATACAATCAATTACTTGATGCGTACTTGAATCCTCAATTTAGTGCAGTTCAAAGAAGTCCAGAAGAAACATTAAGATACGCATTAAGTCCACAAGGTAGACTAAATGCTTTGAATTACCTCAATGGCAATGAAACGCTATACAATGAATTGATTAATGAATTGCAACGGAGAATGCCACAGGAGCAAGAAATTACTCCAGAACAAAAACTGAGTGCCATTACAAAAGATTTAGATGAATTAAGTGCAGAAGAAGCGCTTGATGAACTTATACAGCATATTAATGACTATATAACAGAGATAGGTTCAGTTGAATACAACAGACTTGTAAATGCTTATGAGCGCAAACGTAATAATCCTCCGCTTGAAAAAGAAGAAAAGAAAAAAGAAGAAAAGGAGGAATAATGTATGGCTGAATATTTAACGCCTTTAGAGCGCAGGCGTAGTAAAAAAATAGAGGTCAAAGAAGAAAAAACCACAATCGAATATTTAACACCATTGGAAAGAAGAAGATTGCAAGAAGAGCAAGAGCCATCTCCTGAACAAGAGATAACGATTGAGCCAACAAGAGACAGAAGCACATTGCAAAAATTAATAACACCTTTTGAATTCCCTAAAACTATATTTTCATATTTTCAAAGGGAGGCCGAAAAGCCTATAGAGCAAAAGCAAGAGGAAATGAAAGAATTCGCCAGAACGCCAACAGGAGCTTTCGGTTACGGTTTGACCGGTGGTGTTTCAAAGTTTTTACTCCCAGGAGAAAGAGGAAGAGAATTATTTGACATAGCAAGGGAGTCACGCCCGGGAGCTTATACCGCTGGCAATATTGCTGGTACCGTAAGTAAATATGCGACCTTATATAATTTGGCAGGTCCAGCAATAGAAAAAGCTGTCTCTCCTATTACAGGGAAGATAGGAAGCGGTTTTTTAAAAGAATTGGCTGTTGAAGGTGCAAAAGACATTGCTATTGGCGGGCCTTTAGGTATAGCAGATGCATTGTCAGAAGGATTACCTGCAAAAGATATCCCAAAAGAAGCGGCAAAGAACTTACTTTTTGATACTGCTGCTAATGCGGCATTTTATGGATTAGGAAAAGGATTAAAGGCATTATCTGAAAATATGAGAAGTCCTAATGCAATAAAGAATATGACACAATTAAATGAAGTTTCAAAACCACAATCATTAACGCAAAGAATAAATAATGCTATAAAACAACAAGAAAATGTAATTGATGATTTGACATATCGAAAATATGAATATGGACTTAATTTTGATGATAGTATTAAAATAGCTAATGATTATTTGGAAATGTTACAGGATTATAAAAAAAGTGCAGATGCATTACCTTTTGCAAAAAAACATCTTGATACATTAGAAAAAAAACAAATGGATTTGTTTAATAGCGGAAAGTCCCTTACCCCTGAATTTGCAAACATAAGTCAAAATATTAGTAAATTAAAAAATAGAATCAATGAATTGGAACTAATAGAAAAGACTATACCAAGCCAATTGACGGGTATAGAACAAATTAATAAAACTGTAATTAACGCAGCAGAACAAACAAATAAAAACACTGAATCTTTTATGAAAAAGATTAACTATGACCCGAAAAAGCCTAAAGCAAGCTTTAGGGAAAAGTGGACTAAAGCACGTGAGCAGTTTATTGACAGATTTGCCGAATTAGAAGAACTTGAAAAAAGAGTCAAAGGCAAAATACCTTCAGCAGAAAAAAGTTTATATAAGCAAGCCAGGCTTTTTCAAGGTGTTCCTGAAAGGGCAAACAGAATTGTTGATGCTGATTTACGTCCGATTATAAAAAGTGTTGAGGATGCAGGATATAATTACAGGCAATTGGGAGCATATGCAGAAGCCGTACATGCAAAAGACGTAAACGCAGCAGGACTTCAAAGTGGGTTTACTGATGCAGAAATAGATGATGTTATAAAGAGTTTTGGTTCGCCTGAAATGGAAGAAGCAAGGAAACAATTAGTAAACTACAATAACAACCTATTGGCAAAACTGGTTGAAACACAAGTGATAAACCCTACAGAAGCCACAGCAATGATGAGGAAATGGCCCAATTACATGCCTCTTAGCAGGAGTTTTGATGATGCTAAGGTGGAATTAGGCAAGGGATTAAGACAGTCATTCGCAAATATAGGAAAACCGATTAAAAAACTTAAAGGAAGCGAACGTGAAATCGTTGATCCTATCGAGTCTATGGTAAGAAATACTTTTCAGATTGAAAATGTTGCCGGCAGAAGCAGAGTAGGGCTTGAACTGGGGGAAATTGCAAAGGCAGACGTTGAACATCAATTTGTACGCAGGCTTGAACCGGGAGAAGCAGTCGGCCGTAAAAATGTAGTAAATATATATGAGTTTGGCGAAAAAGTGCAATATGAAGTTGAGCCCGGCGTATATAAAGCTATGCTTAGCTTAAATTCTGAAATGTCGCCATTATGGATAAAAGCTTTATCTAAACCTGCAAGCCTCTTGAGAGCAGGAGCTACATTGACAGCCGAATTCGCTATAAGAAACCCTATACGTGATGTGCTTAATGCTTTTATCGTCAGCAGTTCAGGGTTTACGCCTTTAGATTTTGTGGCCGGACTTGCCAGTTATATAAAAAAAGGAGAGTTATACGATAAGTTTTTAAGGGCTAATGCTGGGTACGGAAACATTATATCAATGGATAGGACCTTGCATAGAGAGACCCTTGAAAAGATAGTAAAGCAGCCACCTTCAAAAAAGTTTATAAATGTTTTAAACCCTAAGTCATGGCTTGCGGTAATGAGAAACATAGCAGATGCTACAGAATCAGCTACAAAAATTGGGGAATTCGGAGCAGCTTTAAGAAAGGGAGCAACAGTTGAAGAAGCTGCATACAGAGCAAGAGACTTGATGGACTTTGCGAGAGCAGGAAGTTCAGTTAAAGAACTTAACAAAGTTGTGGCTTTCCTCAATGCAAATATTCAAGGCAAAAGCAAATTGATACGTGCCATAAAAGAAGATCCTATAAAGGTTTCAGCTAAACTGTTTAGCACGATGACGGCTTCTTCGCTGGGCGCATATGCAGCATATCATTATTTGGCTAACGAAAATCAAAAGGCCACAATTGATGATGCGCCAGATTGGTTAAGAGATACATTTTGGTTAATACCTGTGCCTGATACTGATATTGTGGCAAGAATACCTAAACCTTTTGATGTGGCTTTTGTTTCAAACGTAATGGAAAGATTTTTAAGATTTGCTTTGAAGGAGGATAAGGACGCATTTGACGGTTTTATAAAGGCTACAGTTAAGGAGCAGTCAATACCTACTATGTTTACAGGGATATTGCCTATTATTGAAGGTCTTACAAATTATTCCTTCTTTAGAGAAACACAAATAATCCCTCAAAGAGAGCAATATTACCCTAGGCGTTTTCAGGCAGATGTATACACATCAGAAGCAGCAAAAGCAGCAGCCGGATTGGTAGAAAAAACTTTTGGAGAAGAAACGCCGTTCTCATCACCGAGAATAATGGAAAACACAATACTTGGTTTGACAGGAGGCTTGGGTAGATATGGGCTAAATGCGATAGATATTATTCTTGGGGATATGGATAAACCTTCTCTTAATGTATCGCAGTACCCTCTTTTACGTGCATTTACCGTTAACGAGACTGCGACTGGTAGGTCAATGGACTTTGTTTATAGTGAAATGGATAGACTAAGAAGGTTAAAAAATGAAGCGAAGCTAACAAAAAGCAGATTTCTAGAGACAGCCCAGTATAATTACTTGAACAATATAACAAACAAAGTGGGAGAGTTGTCAAAGAGAATACGGCAAATTCAAGAAAGTAAAATTTATTCAAAGGATGCCAAAAGGGATAAAATCAATAAGTTGAAAGCCGAAAGAAATGAACTAGTAAGAAAGGCTGAAAAGACATATAAGGATAAATGGATTGATTAATTTTGTATAGGCGGTGATTAAATGAGCACTGTTTTTGTCGACAGGATAATAAGTGAGTTGGAGGATAAAAATTATAGAAGTGCCATAAATCGTAACGTAAGGAATTTAGTCGCTAAAGGTACAGTCGGAACAACAGAAATAACAATATGGGAAAGAGCCGAAAATTATACGTATTTATCGAGTGCTGCAACCATAAGCATTCAATCTGATGATGAAAATGATACAATTGAAGGAACGGGAGCTAGGACTCTGACTGTGTTCGGTCTAAACGGAAGCTATGCAGAATTCGCAACGACCATTAACATGGACGGCACTAATGCAGTTGAAATACCCAATGTATTAAGAATTTTCAATATGCGAGTAAGGACAGCGGGAACTGGCTGCAAAAACGCTGGTGTAATAACTGCCACATATGGCGGTACAATATATGCACAAATGAATGCCGGGAGAAACAGAACCTACATGGGTATTTATACTATACCTGCAGGAAGGACGGGTTATTCACAGTTTTTCTATGTTAGTACTGCAGCGGGAAAAGACTGCACAGTTTGTGTCAATACTAGACGGTTTGGTGAAGTTTTTGTTTGCGACATAGATATGCCGTCTTATGAGGATTTAAGGATATTTCACACGCCTGCACCTACCCCAATTGGGGAAAGAACAGACATAAAACTTTCGGCAGCAAGTTCTTTGTCAAGTGTTGATATAACAGCCGGTATGCAAATAATATTAAAATGAAAGGAGTAAAATTATGCAGCTATCAACAGAGTTTTGGATTCAGATTGTAGTCTATAGTATCAGTATGGGGAGTCTGGCAGGTGCATTGCTCACCAAGCTGAGGTACCTTGAGAAAAAGCAGGACAAACACAATAACCTGATTGAAAGAATGGTTATTGTAGAACAGTCAACTAAGTCAGCGCATCACAGGCTTGACGAGATAAGAGGAGGATTGAAATGAAAAAAATATTTATAGATATTGGACATGGCGGCAAGGAACCGGGAGCTTTAGCAGTTGATGGAACAGAAGAAAAATGGATAAATTTAAAGGTTGGCAAATATTTAATTCCTTTTTTGCGCCAGTTTTTTGAAGTAAAGGCTTCACGGGAAACTGATAAATACTTGTCTTTAAGAGAACGTGCGGACATGGCTAATGAATGGGGCGCAGATGTATTTATATCAATTCATCATAATGCATCTTTAAGTCAGGCAAAAGGGGCGGAATTAATTCATACCATATGGACAGACAAAAGCCAGGGTGATGAAATTGCTGAAATGATAGCAGAGGAATTTAAAGCTATCGGGCAAAACATAAGAAGAATATTTTCTAAAGAAAACAGCACAGGTGAAGATTGGTATGGGGTTGTGAGGTACACAAAAATGCCAGCCATAATAACTGAATTTGCTTTTATTGACAATCCGGAAGACTACAAAAAAATTGATGAACCTGCAGATTGCGAAGCTGAGGCAAAAGCCATATATAAAGCTTTATGCAAATATTATGATATTAAAATTCCTTTGACGGACTGGGAATTGGAATATAAAAATCTATTAAAAAATTTAAAGGAGCTGATTAGTTATGCAGAACAGGCTTAAAAGCAAAGTGGTGTGGATGTCAGTGTTGGCGCAAATCTTATTGATTATCGGCTTATGCTTGCCCGACATTGCCAATGAGGTTAAGGTAATTGCAACTGCTGTCATAGAAATTTTGACACTGTTTGGGATTTTAAACAATCCTACTAACCCGACAAAGTTTTAAGATAGCTTTACAGCAAAAAGCCCCGACTATATATCGGGGCCTTTTTATTTATATATTCAGCATTCCAAATTAATTAATAGCAAGGACTATTGTTATTTTAGGTATGCTATACGTAAAACACAATATCTGTGTGCGTTTCAAAGACTGTAATTTTTTCAACCACTTCCATTAAAGCCTCTTTTTTTTGCTTCGGAGTGTTTGCCGCTTGGTATTGTTCCCACATATTTTTTATTTTGTTTTTTAACTTTTCTCGGTTCAACTTGCTTTTATTTTTGTCGTCCTTTACTTCTTCAAACTCTATGATTTTAAGATCAGTTTCAAGTTTTTCTTTAACTTTTTTGTACTCATCAAGACTAAAAACTTCTGCTAAATAGGCTTGTTTTGCACGTTCAAGTTCGGATAGTATCTTGTTTTTTCTATCAGAAAGATAGTCATTGATGTTTACAGGCTTTAATTCGTTAATATTAATATGAGTCGGCATTTCCTTAAGTATGCCCTTGAGTTCGTTTATTACCTGTTTTTCAATGAGCTTGTATTGATACAGTTTTGAAAATCTACATTCTTTTTTATTATATCTAGCAAGCCTGCAAGTATAATAAAAATACTCTTTGCTTCCCTTCCCTCCGTTAGAACGCATTTTTGATATACGCATAGGCGACCCGCAGTTGCCGCAATAAAGCAAACCCAATAAAAGAAATTGATTATAGTATATATGCCTTCTCGGACGTGGGCCAGCACTTTGCCATTGTGTTTGTGCCTTTATGAATAATTCTTTGTCTATTATTGCAGGGAACACGTCAGGATAAATTTTTTTGCCCCATTTTAAATTTCCTATATATGTCGAATTTCTTAAAATATAAGTAATTTGACTGCTGTTCCATATCCCTATGCCTGTATATGTTGGCACATTATTATCATTCAGCCAGTTTGCTATCTTGGTAGTACCTTCTCCGCAAATGTACATGTTATAAATTTTCTGCACAATTGCAGCTTGACTTTTAACAACTTCTACTTTGCCACCTTTATTCTTATACCCATACGCAACACGATTTAAAGCATAGCCCTGAGAAGCTTTTTCTTTTTGACCTTTTTTAACTTCTGCGGATAAATTTCTTATATAATACTCTCCTAAAAGTTCCAGCATTCCTTCCTGAAAAAATCCTATAGGAGAATCTTCTATCGGCTCAGTTATGCTTATAACATTAATATTTGCCTTTCTGAGCTGGTTTTTTATTCTCTGAGACAATTCTACCTTCCTTGCGAATCTATCGAATTTATGCACAAGAATGGCGTTAAAAGAACTCCTTTTTGCGTCGGATAACATTCTTTGAAATTCGGGCCTATCCTCTTTGGCTCCCGAAATTCCTTCGTCAATGTATTCATCATATATGGCTATTCTGTTTTGTTTACAATATTGTCGTAAAGCTTTAAGCTGCGCCGGAATGGAAAAACCTTCCCTGCTCTGCTCTTCGGTTGATACTCTTATATATATAGCCGCTTTCATTTTGCCTCATGCCTCCGTATTCCTAAAATTCAAATATATAACATTGTTAAGCATTTTTTAAAATTCTTCTCGTAGCAGTTACTTCATTGTAAGCTTTATCCTTTAAAACAAGTGCGTTAGCCATGTCAATAAGTATGTCTACGTTTGCATTAGATAAATTCATTGCTATATCCGCAAGTCGCTTTACTTTACTTGTATACTTTTCTTCTGTTTCTCCTATAAGTTCAGACACTGTCATGTTGAGCGCTTTGGCTACTTTGATAACAAAGTCTAATGCAGGGCTTTTGGATTTGCCTTTTTTAACATCATTTATTGTGTTTTGAGGTATGCCTGTAATTTTTGCCAACTTATATCCTGAAACACCTTTAGCTTCGAGCACTTCTTTAAGTCTGTCACCAAATAACCTATTTTCATTAAACAAAATTCCACCTCCGTGTAATATAACGAAATACCGTATATATGATAATGGAGATACTACGTAATGTCAAGATAATTAAAGAAAAAACAATGATAAATGAGATAATTTATTACAATGCACCGAAATAACAGTTTAAAAATTTTACATTAAACTGGAATTCCGGTATAATGTAAAACAAGGGAGGAGATAAACTATGGAAAAGCTAGTATTCTTAGAGCCTGATGACGTTCAGGAGGTACCATTTACCACATCAGAAGTTATTGCGGAGCATGGAAAGGTTGCTCATGATACTGTACAAAGATTGATAAGAAATTATCGAAAGGACATTGAGGAATTTGGAATAATCGGATTTGAAATCCGTAAAACAAAATCTGGAAGAGGAAGACCTGAAAAAATATATCGTCTGAATGAAGAACAGGCAACACTACTCATAACTTATATGCAAAATACATTACCTGTCCGCAAGTTTAAAAAGGCACTTGTCAAACAATTCTATATCATGCAAAAGGAATTAACATCAAGGAAAGTTACCCGGGAAATAGGAAAGGAAGCACGGGAAGCCTTGACAAATGCAATTCAAGCATTACCCGAAAGTCCTCACAAGTCTATGAAATATAAGCATTATACTGACTTGGCGTATAAAGTAGTGTTCGGCAAGAACGCAAAACAGCTTAGAGAGGAATACGGGCTTGGAAAGAATGACAACTTACGTAATAGATTTTCCGCTTCTGAACTTGATAAGGTGCTGAAAGTTGAAAGACAGATAAGCGTACTCATTGAACTTGGGTACAGCTATCATGATATAAAGGCAGAGATAAGCAGGAAGTATTTAATTTCTGCATAAGACGGAGGGCACTGTTAAAAGTACCCTCCCGTCATTCAGGTGTCGAACGTCTGTGGCGCCGAACTTTTTTGCCATTGGCTTTACGGTAGCCTTTGACAACAACGATTTTTTTACGTTGCTTGCCGCTCACAGATGTTTTAGTTTTAGCCATGTTATCACCTCCGTGCCATCAGGAGACACATGGCGCTGCACCTGACAATAGTATAACGGAAATACAATAATATGTCAAGGAGGCATGAAAATATGTTGGTCGGAGAGAAAATCAAGAAATTAAGAGAGCTAAAGGAAATATCAAGATATAGGCTAAGCAAAGACACCGGAATCCCATATACAACATTAACGGATATCGAAAGTGGGAAAGTCAAGACTATCAATAATGTTAATTTAAAGCTTGTATCGAATGCTTTGGGCATACCTGTATCAGAATTATTAGATTAGGCAAGATGGGATTGGCATGTTTGTAAAGAAGTTTCATTAGATGAAGTTGATTGGAGGTGAATGCCATGAACAAACTACCACCATTCAGATTCAAGATTAAGGGACAGGAAGGTTACAAAACAAAAGAGGAAATTATTGCAGCTATAAAGGCCAAAAGGGAGCGTGATAAAAAGTAAATTGTTATGACGCTTGGGCATATAAGCTATATTCGTGAAGGTCTTGAAAGCTAACCAAAAGTCATGAGAGTACCATGATTTGAGAGTGAGCCATTGTATTAGAACGTAACAAAGAGTTGGAGTGAGCCATCGTTCTTGAGAGTACCACGCAAGCTGAGTGAATCATTGCACCCGAGAGTGCCAAGTGTCTAGAGTGAACCATATAACAAAGGAATACCATATGCCAGAAGCCAAATAAAAAAACAGGAGGTATATCATGGAAAAGCAAATTTTAAACAATCTTATCAAGGATTTAAAGAAAGCGCGGACCGAATTAACAGACAAGGAAGCAAGATACTTTGTAGACTTGTATTATCAGGTGCAGGAATTTAGAAAGGCAATAGACAACCAGATACGCAGTATTGTTGAGCCTGTGTACTATGACGAGGACGGCAAAAAGCGTAAGCCCACAGAAGAAGAAAAAGAGAGTTATGTACCCGAGCCACACGATAACCTAAATGTATTATCGGACATCATACATACTTTTGAAACACGGATAAAGGTAATGCTTGATGTTTACACAAACAATCATATAGTAGGAAGATGGGCTAAGTCCATATGTGGGATAGGTCCTGTAATAGCAGCTGGCTTGTTGGCACACATTGACATTGAGAAAGCACCGACAGCAGGGCATATATGGAGCTACGCAGGGCTGAACCCACAGCAGAAGTGGGCGAAGGGGCAAAAAAGACCATGGAATGCTTCATTGAAAGTCCTTTGCTGGAAAATAGGAGATTCCTTTAAGAAGCAAAAGTCAAGAGAAAACGATATATACGGGAAAATCCTTGATGAAAGAAAAACATATGAACAGCAGAGGAATGAGAACGGCGAATATGCGGAACAGGCAAAAAGCATATTGCAGAAAAAAAATATAGGTAAAAGCACAGACGCCTATAAATGGTATTCACAAGGCATGTTGCCACCTGCGCACATACAGCAGAGAGCAGAAAGATATGCAACTAAGATATTTCTTTCTCATCTTCATACTTTTTGGTATACATATCATTATCAAACAAGACCACCGAAGCCTTTTGCAATCAGTATATTAGGCCATGCACATGAAATTGAGCCGCCAAATATGCACATGCTTGCAGAATGATAGTTTTGAGTGAGCCACGGGGAATGAGAGTACCACAACTCGAGAGTGAACCATGTTACCAGATGGTTTCATCGAAAGCGAGTGAACCAATATTTGAGGAAGTTTCATAAGTGCCGAGCTAAAAATCAAAAAAAAGGGGGGATATCATGCGCAATTACATAAGTACAGCAAAAACATAACGGAAGTAAAAGAAAGGAGAATAGATATGAGAAACAAAAATCACTTTAGACAAGGAGATGTAGGCATCACTAAGACGAACAAAAAATTCGATAGCAAAAAGATGAAAAAAGTAAAGCCTGTAAACAATAGAGTGATATTAGCTTACGGTGAAGCAACTGGACATCATCATAGTATAGCATTAGCTGATTATCCCGAAACAGAATTATTTGAAATCGTAGGTGAGGCAGAAAAATTATTGAAAGTGGCTGAACCTGGTACTAAAATAACACATCAAGAACATGGAGCAATTTGGTTGTCGCCAGGCTGGTACGAAATTCATCATCAGGTTGAGTATGACCCGGAAGGCGAAAGGAGGGTAATGGATTGATCACACATCTAACCGCAGAACAGGAAGCAAAATTTCCTGAATATGTGAAAAAGTGGACTGAGATAGGTGGATGCACAAAGCCTGCTGATAGAGTTAATGCAGAAAAAGCTATTAATGTAATGTATAAAATAGCGGGCCTATATCCGCCTAAAATAATCTGGTGTGGAAGTCCTTTAGGAAACGCTTTGACAAGAGCGATTGTAATCAAAATAGCTTCGGTCGGGGATTCGGTATGGGCTTCGGTC
>JAFDHR010000338.1 GCA_019308645.1 Deltaproteobacteria bacterium | reverse complement strand
GATATTATAACATATAATCATATCATGGAAAATTCAACCATAATCTTTCCACTTTCTTATATTAAATATTAATTTACATGGAAAATAATCTATGATATAAGGGCAACATAAGGAGAATTTTACATATATCTTAACTGTTATAAGAAGGAATAAATGAATATCATATATAATACTGTCGCAATCCTATTGATGGGTGTATGCATTTTTGCAGGATTTAAAGGTTATTTGGAGTTACCGATTTTATGCTTTCTTGCATCTCTAGCTTTCCTTTTCATTGCAAACCTTAAGAACATAAAAAAAGCAAAGGCATCAAAAGATGGTTTCGAGTTTGAAGCGAAAGAGGTAATTGGAAGAGCTGAGGTCACCATAACAGAAATGCAAAACCTTTCAAAATTGGTTTCCAAAACAGCCCTTTCATTAATAAAAAGAAGTGGGCGTATGGGAGGATATCCAGTTGAAGAACAGGAAGCCTTAAAAGAATCCTTTTTAAGCCTGCTAAGTGATCTGAACTTATCAAATGAAGATAGAGAATACGTGCTTGAGGAGTACAACAAATTCATTGAAATCGATTATGTATTTTTATTGTTAGGTAATCACGTTCCTACAAATTGGTCTACTGGGGAACAACAAAAGCGAAAAGAAATGCTAAAAGATGTAATTTCAAGTTATCCCACCCCTGAAGAAATCGAATCCTTGCTAGAGAGAAACAACTCTTTATCTGATAATCACAAAGAAATATTAGAAGATTATAAATACTTTCGTGATAATAAAAAATATCGTCGTCCAGAAATGATCTCTGATTACAAAAAACTAAGGAATGAAATGAACTTATAACCAGGCGCTTCACTTGGATTTTTCAAACGCTGCGCATTTTCAAAACCAGTGAGCTTACCGTTAGAAGCGAGTAATACATATAATCATGTTTGACAAAATCCATCATTACACGACAGTAGATACATTAATGAAAATACTTTCCTCTAAAAAACTAAGGTTCAATCGATTGGACCAGATGGATGATGTTCGAGAATCAAAAATCCAGCATGGTATCAATTTTGGCAAGTATTTTTTTGTTAGTTGCTGGACTCACTCTAATGAGGAAAGCATTCCTCAGTGGCATATGTACTCTGGAGGAATGAAGGGAGTACGCATTTCATTACCGATTATGCCGTTTAAGCGGAAGCTGATAACACCAAAACCGGGTTGGGACATGAAAGTGCAGGGAAAAATGTATTCGCCATTATCACTTGATGAGCAGTATGGATCTGACTATATGGTTCTCCCCATGTTTATGGAACAGGATAAATTGGGCGGGCCAGTAGAATATTGCACAGACGCTGATTCACGATATGCTGAGGCAATAAAAATCGAGAGAATCTCACCTAATAAAGCAAATCTTACAATCTCTCGGCCGTTTGATCTTGTGAGACTCAAGAGTATTGATTGGAGTTTCCAACAGGAGTATCGATATTTTCTCTTTATTATGCCGTCACTTCCAGTTCCGTCCAGCGGTCCAGGTTCTCCAGAATTTTATGAAAGATTGCCATCATTTATGCTTAATGCCTTTCTGAGCGGAAGTGCTCCTGGGATACATTATATCGATGTCGATCTTTCTAACGCGGCTCTGCGTCAGCTCATAGTTACAATAGGGCCATTGTGTAGCAGCGAATCAAAGCAACGATTAAGAGACCTCGTAGCGGATCAAATACCAGAGGCACACGTTATAGAGAGCAGGCTTACGGGAACTATTCGAGAACCTGAAAAACACGGAAGCTTCTAACATCAGCATGGAAAGGACGCGCTATAAAACGCGCGCCTCTCATGCTGGCCGTTCGCCTACCAATATTAAATTAATCACATGAATCTAAACCTTTACACCAATAGAAATTCCCACAGTGATTTCATTCAAAACGCGATCAATACGTTGATCACAAAAGCAAACACTATAAATATTGCTGTTGCTTTTCTCACTGATACAAGTGTTTTGGATAATTTGAGCAAACAAGGTTGCAATGTGAGAATAGTCACACGCCTTGGTTATCCGACTTCACCCAATGCCTTAGAAGCACTCCTTAAAATAAAAAATATTGAAGCTAGATTTTTCTCCGACAGATCATTTCACCCAAAATTATATATTTTCGGCACATCGGGTGCTTTAGCTGGATCTGCAAATTTGACTCATTCAGCCATGACTACGAATCAGGAAATCATGGTACACATCGACGCTGAAGATAGTATTTTTACTGAACTGGTTGAACTTTTTTCAGAGTATTGGAATGAGGCGAAAGTTCTTACTCAACAAACCGTCGAAGACTACAAGAAAATTTACAACAGCTTTAAGTCATTATCTTCAGATGCTTCAAAGCTAGAGACAGAAGTCCATAAAAAAATTGGTAAAGTTGTTGGATTTAACATCGGCAGGGAGACAGTAAAGCAAACGAAAGAAAATATATTTATTAAGGATTATAGGAAAACCTATCAGGAGTCCGTGAGTGCATTCAATACGATTCGCCGCGTTTATGAAGAAGTTGGGCAAAGGAAAATAGCTGAAGCGCATATCCCTTTACGCCTTGAAATAGACTCTTTCATTAGTTTTGTCAGAGAAGGGCACGCAAAAAAAGAAAGCTGGAAAAATACGCCAATTGTTTCAGGAGAACCACAAAACAGAAAAATTAGGGAGCTCGTTGAAGAGTGGCATCAAACGCCATGGCCTTATTTTGAAGAAACAATTGTGCATGAAACTTACCCAAGACTGAAAAAGGTTTTTGCTTCGACGAGTTCGGTTTTAGAAGCAACGGCTGATGAAATTTTCGGGGCATTATGCACCTTGCATTCCTTTCATGACCGCCTGCGGTTCTATCCAGGAGGCTTGAACACTTTAAAAGAAGAATTCCTTGGCAAAAACGATATAAACCAAGTTAAAGAAAGTCTGAACTATTTGATGTTTGGCGAGGATGACAACATTCAGCGAATGGCAAATTTAATTTTTAACAACAAATTTAAACTGAATGTTTTTGGGCAAGCCAACGTTCAAGAGCTTATCGGTTGGCAAAATAAAGAAGAATTACCGGTTATTAATGGAAGGACAACCAAAGTTTTGCGTTACTTTGGTTTTGATATCCGTCAGTTATAAAAGGTAAAGAGCGAACAATTGCATTCACCCGTTCGGCCGTGAGAGACCACCCGCTGCGAATTACATGACGATGAATAAACCACAGTTTGAATCACTCGATCAGATGGCTGACACAACGGCCGCGGCTCTGGCGCAGGCCGCCGCGGGTACCGCATTCGACCTGTTTCGCGACAAACAATTCCGGCGATTGGCAGGCTTCGAGCAGTTGAGTCAGGCTGAGCACGACAGGATCTTCAATGAGCTGGTTGTTGCGTCCGTTGTCCTAATCATGCTTGTACTCGAGGCGCCTGATCTCCGGGTTGCCAAGGAGTTTCGCGACTATCTCTGTGATCTGAACAAAAGCATCCCCAAGGCACACGTGGATCACTTGAGGACCTTGGGTGTCGAGACCGAACATCTTCAGGACTGGGAAAAGCTCATCGCCATGCGCTACGAGGAATATGCAAGGGATAGGCATGACGTACGCGCGGCTGCTATGCAGATTGAGTCATCGGAGAAAGGCTTGGATCTAGATGATCTTTCGAAGATCCAAATGCTCGTGCCAGTTCAAGCCGTTGCCATTGGCTGCCACCACCATATCTGTCGCAGCGACACCGAGGGCCAAGATGACCTGTTCAAACTGACGCTGAGGTCACTGTCCAAATTCTATGTCGAACTCAGAGTTCGCCTTGAAGGCGGCAGGATCACTCCTCTAACGCGAGTGCGAGTGGCATTGAAGCGAATACTTCGCCGCATGCGTAAAAAAATGAAGTGAACAGTAGCAGGAGAACAGCCGAACAACAGCTTCGACTCTTACATTTCAAAACGCGCGCGCTTTGAAACGAAGGTCAAGCTGGACGTTATCTGTTATTGACATAGAGAGGAGTTAAATGAGATTAAGCACAATGGAATTCGTCGCAATGAACAATTTTGTCAGGAGATGGATTCTGAAATGGATCGAATTCCGGCTCTTCAATCGTTTTTTGAGAGAACATAAGGTAAAGCTATCGGGTAGCGTTATCCTTGACGTCGGATGTGGTTCGGGGCATAGCACAAAGCTGATAGGCTCTCAATATAAGCCAAGAGAACTTGTAGCTTTCGACATGATGCCTGAACAAATCGAGCTTGCTAAGAGAACTTATCGAGAGGCACGATTTATTGTTGGGGATGCTACGGAAATAGATTCGCCTTCAGATAAATATGATGCTGTTTTTGTGTTTGGAGTATTGCACCATATTCCAAAATGGAAAATAGCTCTTCGAGAAATCCATCGAGTGTTAAAGGCGGGTGGAGTCTTGTTGATAGAGGAGGTGAACAAAGACGGAGTGGGCTTTGTGGAAAGGTATCTACATTTTTACCATCCTAAAGAATCGAGGTTTGATTGGCCGCAATTCGTTGAGGGACTACAAGGAGTTGGTTTTGACATCATCGGGGATTCGAGGATAGTTTTTGGCGTTTCCATGCCTACTTCTGTATTAAAGCCGCTACCAATGGCAGATAACAAATCGTTCCACCTGACATTTTTCCGCTGTCGCTCCAAAATGCAGGTGAACTCAGTCGTTCGATGCATGAGATATTCATCATTGACAAAAATAAGCAGAAGTATTATTATTACCAGTATTACATATTACTGGAGGTGCAATCATGAGAGTTACCATAAAAGGACAAGTCACAATTCCACAAGAAATTCGGGAAAAATTAGGAATAACTCCTGCTGTTGAAGTTGATTTTGTAGAAGAGAAAGACCGAATTTATTTGGTGAAAAGGAAAGGCGAACCCCAAAAAACATATAAATTCAGGAAATTGAGGGGAATAGCCAACGTTAAAATGACAACTGATGAAATAATGGCCCTGACAAGAGGAGACAAATGAAAGGGGTTCTCGTTGATTC
>JAFDHR010000337.1 GCA_019308645.1 Deltaproteobacteria bacterium | reverse complement strand
GCCCGGATGAAATAGCTTTAGGTAATACTTTTCCTTGGTTGGTAAAACGCCAATAAATGGGACCGGACTGAAGCTTGGGGTAGTGTAACCTTTCTTCTGTAAATTTCTATGAGGCTTCGGCCAGCTTGTATAATGACAAGCCAATCTTTATCCTTGAGTTGCAAAACAGAAAGGAAAATAAAGATGGCTTGTCGAGTGAATGATAACAATCTTC
This sequence comes from Deltaproteobacteria bacterium, assembly GCA_019308645.1. Next base: position 3,130 of record JAFDHR010000337.1, on the reverse strand, counting down.
AGGGTGCAATTGAATTAATTGCTGAAAATGGGTTTGATGGGATGGCAGAAGCAGTGTCTCTACTAGTTAACGAAGCGATGCATGTAGAACGCAATCGTCATTTACAGGCAAAGCCTTATGAACGTACAGATAAGCGTCAGGGTGATGCGAATGGGTATAAAAATAAAACCCTCAAGAGCCGCCTAGGAAAACTGGATTTACTCGTGCCGCAAGTCCGTGACGGTGATTTTTATCCCAGTGTATTAGAGAAAGGCTTACGCTCTGAACGTGCCTTAAAGTTAGCAGTTGCAGAAATGTACGTGCAGGGAGTATCCACGCGACGTGTGAAAGAAATTACCGAGGTGTTATGTGGGTTTGAGGTTTCCAGCACAGAAGTCAGCCGTGTATCCAAGGAAATGGATAAGGAGCTTGAAAAATGGCGACAGCGGCCATTGGGTAAAATGTGCTATCTTATTTTGGATGCGCGTTATGAAAAAGTGCGGCAAAACGGCTGTGTTGTTGATAGCGCGGTATTGATTGCTCATGGTGTCGATGAGCATGGAAAGCGCCGTGTGCTCGGCATGTCCGTCTCTTTATCGGAAGCGGAGGTTCACTGGCGCACCTTCATGGAATCGTTGGTTAAGCGCGGGTTGAACGGTCTGACGCTGATTGTGAGCGACGCACACTCTGGTTTGAGGTCTGCTAGAAGAGCTGTTTTTCCGAGCGTACCATGGCAGCGTTGCCAATTTCACTTGCAACAAAACGCACAAAGCTATATCTCAAAGCGCTCCCTTAAATCCTCTGTTGCAGCTGATATCCGCTCTGTTTTTAATGCGCCCAATCGGGATGAAGCAAACCGTCTTCTCAAATTGCTGATTGAAAAGTATCAAAAAACAGAGCCTAGTTTGTCCCAATGGATGGAGGAAAATATTCCCGAAGGATTGTCCATCATGGCATTTCCAGAAGCACATCAACGGCGCATGCGTACCTCAAACATGGCTGAACGCACCAACAAAGAGATTCGACGTCGAACGCGAGTTGTTGGCATTTTTCCAAACGTTGATGCTTGCTTGCGACTGGTTACGGCTATTTTGATAGAAACTGATGAAGATTGGCAGCAAGGTAAAATTTATCTTTCCATGGATGAGCTCGATTAAACAATCGCGTCACACGATAGCGTGTTAAAAATCGTGATGCTGGGTAGACGCGAAAGTGCGTCTATGGTGGGAGAATAGTGAATTACAGAATTTTAACGTGCAGGGTAGAATTTTGAGTATTAAAGAAAAATCTGCTGGCAATTAAATGAGAAAATTTATTTAACCAGCAACAAAAGGATCGATGGGAGTGTTCTAGAAACTGTGTCAATTTAAACTGAACTGTGATTTCATATTGCTAATTTGCAGGATCACATTTTCAAGGAGAATTGACAATGACAAATGAAAAAACACTATTAAATAATCCAGCGATTAATTTTCAAGAATTACAAGAACAAATTGTTGCTGAAATACGAGCGGGTAAGGATCTCTTAGGTAAAGATGGGCTATTGACCCCGCTCATTAAAAGCGCCTTAGAAGCGACTCTTGAAGGCGAAATGGAAGCTCATCTAGAGGAAGGCTCTCACAAAAAAAACCGCCGTAATGGTAAATCTAAAAAAACGGTTAAGCATAGCTCTGGAAGTTTTGAGTTAGAAACCCCTCGAGATCGTGATAGCAGTTTCGAGCCAGAAATAGTAAAGAAGCGTCAAACGGTATTAAATCATGCGCTTGATGAAAAAATATTAGGCTTGTTTGGCCTGGGTATGAGTTATGATGATATTCGAAAACATCTCTCTGAGATGTATGGTGTTGATATCTCTTCTGCTAAAATTAGTGCCGTCACTGATAAATTGATACCCATTATTACTCAATGGCGAAGCCGGCCTCTTGAGTCTATTTATCCTATTATCTTTTTAGATGCCATGTTTTTTAAGGCACGAGAAGAAGGCAAGGTAATCCAGAAAGCGGTTTATAATATTTTGGGGATTAATCAAGAGGGTCGCAAGGAAATCCTAGGGTTCTATGCTGCTGAAACAGAAGGCGCTAATTTCTGGTTAGGCGTTCTCAACGACTTAAAAAATAGAGGTGTGGAAGATGTCTTGATTGCTTGTGTTGACGGCCTGACAGGCTTCCCAGAAGCCATACAGAGCGCTTTCCCTCAAACAGAGGTTCAGCTCTGTGTGGTGCACCAAATTCGCCAGTCTATCCGGTATGTGGCGAGCAAAGATCAGAAAGCCTTTTTAAAAGACCTAAAAACAGTCTATGCAGCGGATACGAAGGATTTAGCAGAGCAAAACTTATTGATTCTGGATGAAAAATGGGGCGCTAAATATCCAATCGTATTAAAATCCTGGCAGACAAAATGGGATTATTTATCAGGCTATTTTAAATATACGAAGCCAGTACGCCGCTTAATTTACACGACCAATCCAATTGAAGGCTTTCATCGGCAAGTGCGCAAATACACAAAGTCTAAGGGCGCATTCACGTCTGAAACCGCGCTTTTTAAATTAATTTATTCTGCGATACAGCAGATTAAAAAGAAATGGTCTATGCCTGTGCGTGACTGGGCCGAAACCATTTCACAGCTTGACATTTATTTCGAAGGTCGATTAAATGTTGGGTTATGAGAAACGGGTGACACAGTTAGATGAACGCTCCCGATAAGCTTTTTATTTTCAGCTTTCCATTTTTTAAAATTCTCCTGTGAAGTAGGCACCTTCGACCATAATCCCAATGAAAGAACTCCCGCTATTTTATGGAAGATCGTATTTGTATGTTGTAAAGTAGTAGAATCCACCTTATCAATCAACTTTCTCACAATATTTTCTTCCTGTTTCCTTGAAAGAATGCACTTCTCAGGATCAGAAATATGTTGCATCCAATGTTTAATTTTATCTTGTATTTTCTGAATATTATCTAATTTATCCAGGCCTGATTTTGAAAAACCACTGATTGACCTCACTCTATTGAATTCCTCTTGACAAAATATATTTAATTTCACGAGAAGAGTTATACGATCCATTCGGTTTCTTCGGTTTCTACTGTCAATGGTGATTACCAGTAATTTAGCTATGGATGAATGAGAGCTACCAGTGGCTTCCAACTTAGAAAGG
>JAFDHR010000336.1 GCA_019308645.1 Deltaproteobacteria bacterium | reverse complement strand
TCATTTCCGTTCTCTCGTGGTATGCACCTGACATGCCCTCCATGGAGTTGAACTATATTATACACAAAATGAAGGCCATGGCCTGAGCCACTTTTAATTTTATCTTTTGGAATTTTGTAGCCATCTTCAAATATCAGGATTGCCTTTTTTTTTGAAATCGATTCACCTGTGCTAAATAGACTAAATTTTATTCCATTCTGGATTTCATAAGTCTCCTCATCCACTATATCTATAGCGTAAGAAATATACTTTTGATAGTTACCATTGTTATCCAAAGCTGGCTGACAATACTTTAGGGCATTGGAGAGAAGATTGGCAAAGACTTGAGCTGTAAGACCAAGATCAATAAATATGGTCATATCATTATCTGAAGGCACACGTTGTGGTTCAATGATATCTATTCCTCTACTATTTAATCTTTTCCTATAGTGTTCCAGTTCTGGTAAAAATATATCATTTAGGAGATTATAAGATCGTCTCTTAAGCACATAGCTTCCGGTCTTGAAATGTTCACCCCGAAAGAGTGTTTCGATAAAAAGGCTTAGGTGGTTAAAGTGGCTTTCAAAGTCCTCCATCTTTTTATCCATATCCTGGTGGATACTATACAAGTTATTAACTGCTTGATTAGCCTTTTCTTCTAATGAGTTCTTACCGAGCTCAAGCTTGGGAAGGATAGAATTAATGTTTTCTAATTGTGAAAGATTTTTGTTGAGGTTCTTTTTCATATTGATCAAAAAGGCCTTATAGTAAAGATTTGGTGTAATCACATTGTGCTCAATATCTGATACAAGTTGGTTGATAAACCGAATATGTTCCACATTTTGTTCAAGAATGAGCTTATTATGCATATTATAGCCGATCCTGTTGGCATATTTCTGGAAAAAGAGAAATTGATGGTCACCCATCCTTTTAACCGGATATATCTCTAACATGCCTAAGGTTTGGTTATCTAAAAAAAGAGGGACCTTGTCTGCTAAGATCTTTTTCCCTATGATAGGGAAGACATAAGAGGAACCTGCTCTATAGGGGCTCTGAGAAATGGTAATATCTGCCCTGGCCGGCTCAGGAGGATCTAAAAGTCCTTCAGAGGTACAGCAATGAAGCAACAGAGTATTATCTTCGGGCCTGATTGTATAAATACAACTTTCATATTTAAAAAAGAATTTTATTACTCCAACTGCTATTCTGTAAAGATTATTGAGGGTGGCGAATTCCTGGGCCAGGTCAAAGAAGGCAAAGATGGCCATTGATTCCTTGGAACTAAATTTATAGGCGGTATAATCCTGCTCTTTCTTCTTGAAAAGTTTGAGTGCCTGATTTAGGTCGTGAGTCAAGAGTTCCTCCTCTGTCTTTATGGTTAAAGACATGGCTTTCTATATATCTCAGACCTTTTGATATATTTTTTGTAACTACATAGGTTGTCAGGTTCAAGGTTCACAGTTCAGGGGTTCAGCTTGGAGCTATGAACCATTGTCCATGCCAAGACTCCTCAACCGGCTCATGAAAAACCCGCAGTTAATGGTTCAGCAAATAACCATTGAACCCCGCCTGCCGTCCGGCGGGCAGGCGTGAACACGGAACTTTGAACCTGTTACTATTTTTTAATAATAGCAGATCGCATCTATGTTGAAAAGTTAAACTTTAATGAGTACTATGAATACAATGTTGTTGAAAGACAATGAACCAGAAATATGATGAAACCACCCAGGTTCAGGGGGTCCCGATAAAATCGCGATTCAAACCCTGTCCGCCCCAATTATATCAGGGCAGACCTGAACTGGACAACCTGATTAGTAACATTATGATTAAAAAAGATAGATCCATACAGAGAAGATGGGACGGAACTGCCTTTGAACCAGATCCATGTCTTTGGTCTCAATTAAAAAAAGAAAACCCAGAAGAAATTTGCCATAAGGCCCTTGTGAGCTATGAGCACGAAAAAGGATTTTTGCTTCCTTTTTTAAACCAAACTTTTCAGGTTTTACCAACGAAAAGAGCTATTATTCCTTTATGTAGACATGCACCTACGATTAAATCATTCGAACTTGATCTCATTATTCTCACCTATCTGCTCAGAGTGAAGGCAATAGATATACGTGGAAAAATAGTAAACGAAAAACAAATCCCTGGCGGGGAGACATTTTTTCGCGGGCCTCACTCTCTTAACACACACCCTATGGAGGAAATATTCGGGGAGGACCGTGATGCATTTCTTTCAGTTGGTAAGAAACTTAACGGTAAGGCGAGGAAATTAGGAGATGCTGCTATTTGTTTGCCTGTGTTGCCGAGAGTACCTGTGACCTTAATTCTTTGGGTAAAAGATGATGAATTTCCAGCAGAGATCAAGGTAGATTTTGATAGCACTATATCAAGCCATCTCCCATTGGATATTATTTGGGCTATGGTAAATGTAATTTCTAAATGGATGACACTATCTGCATAAAAAAATAGAAGGCGGCCAGGAATCGGCATTTGTGTGCTGAATGGTTACGATCAAGCGATTGCCTCTTTTATGATTGGCTCAAATTGATCGATCAGCCTGAGCGCTATATTGTTTTGGGTGGACACAATCTTTTTAAGAATATCATTATTGATTAATGGATTAATCAATACAGCCCTTAACACGACTATTCTTTGGGGCCTGTACCGGGTTGACTCAAGGATGGTTCTTGAGACAAAAGTAGTATCATCCTGCCGTATGGACTTTTGCAATAGTATATTTAGGTTATTGAGCGCACTATTTACTTTTTGTATCTTTTTTGTAAGATTTTTTCTATCGTTGTTATTAGAGAGAGTTTTTTTTCTTTCTGCCCATTCATTCAATTTTTCCATTATCTTTTCCGGAACAAGGCGATAGTTCAGGATAAAAAGCTCAGGATGGTTCAATATCTCAAAGTTTCCAGATTCCTCCAATATTCTCTTGAAGGTAGATGTTGCTTCCTGTGCCTGTCCAAAAAGCAATCTATACCCATCCCTGCCTATAATTTTCAGTGAAGCCCATGGCTTTAAGCATGAAAAAGGTCTTGATCCCTCTATAGTAAAGCGCCCTGTGTCAACGCTATCTGGGCGATTTACATACTGAGAAATGGTTTTAAGATGATTCAGATCCTTTTCGTTGCGGAAAACGACAACACCCATTGCCATGGGGCAGTAAAGTAATTTATGTGTGTCTAACGATACGGAATCCGCCTTCTCTATTCCCTGAAAGAGTGGCCTATATTCATTCACTATCAGGGCAGAACCGCCCCAGGCAGCATCTACATGAAAATATGCATCCTCCTGTCTGGCAATATCACCAAGTTCCATAAGATTATCTATATTACCTGTCTCGGTCGTGCCGGCAATACC
>JAFDHR010000335.1 GCA_019308645.1 Deltaproteobacteria bacterium | reverse complement strand
AAAAAGTCTCAACAACATGTCATTTCGAGCGAAGCGAGAAATCTTACCAATGTAACATGCTGAAAACACAAGATTTCTCCTTGTAGTCGAAATGACAGACCCGCCTGCCAGACGGCGGGCAGGTTCACCGAATATGACTTTTTACGAGTTCATCATTATTAGCTTTGAAAATAAAGATAGCATAAGCAATTGAGGAATTAGTGTCAATTTATAAGAAAGAAACTCGAAATTTGAAACTTGAAACTGGATAAAAAGGCATTCTATATCATTAATTTAACGAGTCATGAATAACAAAAAGTTTTTCATGTTTCGTTGCGGCCGTAGGGAATGGGTGTTCGTTTGATTGCCTTAATAAGAATTGAATTCAAAGGGCTTGACGAAAAAATTGGCAACTTATCAAAATGAAAAAAAAGTAAAACAAGTATAAAAAGTAATTTTTTAGTTGACATGATGAATAGTAATATATATGATGCATATGTTGTATAAAGAACAAAATGACAATAAAATTAGCTGCGTATTAGAGGTGCAAGATGGGGATTTTTAACGAAAGCTATTCATCAATTGATCTATCCAGGATTCTCGGTGTTCATAGGGTAACTGTTATCAATTGGATAAAAAAAGGCGCCCTTAAAGCAATTCGTACACCTGGTGGAAGATACAGGGTTTCCAAAGAGGATCTGATGTCCTTTTTAAATGCTCATGATATGCCCATTCCTGCCTTTCTTCAGGTAAAAGAAAAAAAAGTGGTAGTGGCTGTTGATGATGAGGAGATGATTCTAAAACTTTTGGAAAAATTCTTTTCTACTGATGATATGCCATCTATATATAAGCTCGAGACCTTCACCAACCCCATAGATGCAGCATTTTTTATAGGAGATAAAAAACCTGATCTTATTCTCCTGGACCTGCTCATGCCAGAACTTAGTGGTTTTGACATGGCAGAAAAGATTCAACAGGCAAGTCCTCACAGCAAGATAATTGTCCTGACAAGCTATGGCACAGCTGAAAACATAGCCAGGCTTAAGAATTATGATATATCTGCGGTGCTTACCAAGCCAGTTAATTTGAAAATTTTAAAAAAGACTATAGAGAATGCCTTGCAATAAAATAAAGAGTAACAGCGATGTCTATACAACCTAAGATCTTAACAATTATCCACCAGACCCGCCTGCCGTCCAGAGGACAGGCGTGAACCCCTGAACCTTGAACTGTGAACCTGACAACCTGGGCAGTTACCTAAAACAAATCCAATAGAGGTAAAAATCTAAATGAGAGATTCAGGGGATAAACTCTTAAGAGCTGCTGAAGAATGGCGTCAGACTTTTGACTCCATGATGGATGCAGTCCTCGTAGTTAATTCGGACCTGACAATTACCAGACTCAATAAGGCCGCGGCAAGGCTTTTTAAAGGTAATCCAAAAGACCTAATTGGTAAATCCTGCTTCCAGCTCATTTATGGCCGGGAAAATCCTTGTGAGGTATGCCTTCATAGACGTGTTTCAGAAAGTGGCACGCATGAAACCTGGGATGAGTACATCCCACATCTGGGGGGAACCATGCTTATTGATATATCTCCAATTATTGATAAAAATGCGGCATCGAGTAACTACATACACGTATTGCGGGATATAACGGAGATAAAATCAATCAAAATTGAACAAGAGAAATCCCAACTCCAATTGGTTCAGAGTTTTAAAGGGATCGCCCAAGGCATGGGTAAGATGGTAGAGCAACGAGATCCTTACACAGCCGGTCACGCTGAAGGTGTATCTCGCCTTGCAGTTGCTATGGGACACCAGATCGGCATGGATGAAGATACAATTGAGGGATTAAGGGTATGTGGTCTGCTCCATGATGTTGGAAAGATGTCAGTGCCCGCAGAAATACTTACAAAGCCAACCAAGCTTACCGAGATGGAGTTTAGAATGGTTAAACTCCACAGTCGTACTGGCTATGAGATATTAAAAAATATAAATTTTCCATGGCCCGTGGCAATAGCCACACTCCAGCATCATGAGCGATTGGATGGTTCAGGTTACCCTGATGGTTTGAAGGGAGAGCAAATTATCAGGGAATCTCGAATACTATCTGTGGCCGATGTGGTGGATGCAATGACCAATCACAGGCCCTATAGGCCTGCCCGGGGCCTTGGAGCGGCCATAGATGAGATTACAAAAGTCCGTAGTGTCATCTATGACCATGAGGTTGTGGATGCCTGTATCGAAGTGATAGAGAAAAGAGAGAAACGCATCATGATCGTGGATGATGAAATCGATATCCTTAACCTTCTGAAAGATTTTTTTTCAAGAATTGGTTATGAGGTTCTTACATTTGACTCACCAAAGGCAGCCTTAAAATCATTTACGGAGAATCCTTTTCCAATAGTACTTACAGATCTAAACATGCCAGAAATGCACGGGCTTGAGCTAATCAGGCAAATGAAAAAAATAACCTCGGATATAAAGATCATTGTGCTGACAGGATATGGCGAAAAAGAAGAGATAGTCAAGGCGCTAAGGCTTGGAGTCAGTGATTTTATTGATAAACCAATAAAGCTTAAGGCAATAAAAGATGCAGTGGAAAAGTTAACTCCGCTCGGCAAAGGAATTTAGGAGTTACGCTCGATTACATGGGCAATCAGATATGGGTGGTGAAGGAACCAATGACCAAATGAGGGAGATTAGCCCCTAAAAAGCGATTTCTATCATTTTTGATGATCCCGAAAAAGGCCAAATGATTTTGTACCATTATGCGAGGTATAGAAAATGAAAGATGAAGATAAAACCAAGAAACAACTCATACATGAATTGAAAGAATTCCGCCAACGAATTGCTGAATTGGAAGCATAAGAAATCGAGCGCAAGCAGGCAGAGGAAGAGAAAGAGAAGTTTCCCAATGGCCTGTGATACGGGAAAGAGGGTTTCAGTTTCTACAGAAACCTTACGCCTTAACTGATCTTCTTCGAGCCATTAGAGAGGCTATAGGGCAAGATAAGTGAGATCAGAAAGGTAGTATATGCAATGTTAAGAGCCTGGCCAAATGATCTTTCTGTCCTATACGAGGTAATGAATCACCCCAGCACTTTCTAAGAGGTGAGGCATAGCATTATCATAGCGCAATTGAAAGATACAAATAAGAAAGTGCTGGGGTGCTGGGGAGATTGCGGATTTTTTGCTTGACAAATAAGTAGGCCACTGCATAATTACCAGGTAAATATGCGGAGGTATAATCATTATGAGCGTACCATTATACAGCAGGGAATTACAGAAGAAACTTTTGAAAGCAAGCAAGGGGAAGCAGAAAATTAAACTTGTTTTCGGGCCACGGCAGTCGGGGAAATCAACACTCCTTTATCATCACCTAATGAATAGTGG
>JAFDHR010000334.1 GCA_019308645.1 Deltaproteobacteria bacterium | reverse complement strand
CAAGCCTGCCCTGGTGCGACGTAACCTGCTCTTTAAAACGGTTCTAATAAATACTATGCCCAGGGATTCTATGAAAAGAACTGCTAAACCAGGTCTGGGCCAGAGGTTAAAGAGTGATTTATGCAATGATATGCGTGACAGTTTAAAAGAAACCCAACCTCAGACATTGATATTCACAGACCTGGATGGCACCCTATTAGATGATCAAACCTACGATTTTACCCCAGCACTACCCGCCCTCAAGATTATTCATTCGCTCTTATCCTGGTAAGCAGTAAGACCCGAGCCGAGATGGAATTTTTTAGGGAATTATTGTCTCTTGAAAGCCCCTTTATAGCAGAAAACGGTGGGGGCATATTTTTTCCAACCTCTTTTGCATTACCGAAAGAATATTCTTATAAGAGTGTCGTTGGTTTTCATGCTCTCTTTATAGGAGGACCGATTAAAGAGGTGCTCGAGAGAAGCAGGAAATTAAAGGAGGATTTTAACTTCAGAGGTTTTTCGGAGATGACTGTTAAAGAGATTGCCTCTTTGACAGGCCTCACATTAGAGAATGCTCTTCGTGCATCCAAAAGAGAGTTTGATGAACCCATACTGTTAGAAGACCTTCTTGATGATAGGGAGATATTTTGCAAGAAAGCGGCACAGTATGGCCTTGATTGTGTATATGGAGGCCGCTTTATTCATCTATTTCTTGGCGGAAATAAGGGCAGAGCTGTCGAGACAGTTCTGGAAATTTATAGAAAGCTAAGGGGACCAACTTTTTCTATTGCACTTGGAGACAGCCCAAATGATATATCCATGTTAAAGGTGGTGGACAAGGCTGTTTTAATGCAAAGTAGAGATGGCACAGATATAAGTGATCTTGCTCATCCTGATCTCATTACTTTAGAGGGAAATGGTCCTGAGGCATGGAGCAGGGTGATATTAGATATTCTCAGAGATTTTTCTTCATGATCTTTTTTGTAAGCGTTTATAGGTAAGCCCATTGGAAAGACTAAATCTTTGCTGTGTTGCTTATATATCAAGAAAAACGATTTTGAATTGGCAGTGTATCTTGAGAATTTCAAATGCCAAATGCCAAAGTTCAAATGAATGTCAAAGTCAAAAGACCAAATAGAAATATTTTGAAATTGAAGCATTTGGATTTGATTTGACATTTGGACTTTGTAATTTGAAATTACCACAAGATTTTTGTCTTTGAAATGTTTACATAACATTCGGACTATGCAGTCAAAAACATTTTCTTAAAGGCCATCTCATGATTCCGACAATAAAATGGGATAATAATTGTATCTCTATTATTGATCAGCGAAAACTCCCCGGAAAAAAAGAATGGCTTGTCTGTAGAACATTTCAGGATGTTATTACTGCAATCAGAGAAATGGCTATAAGAGGTGCTCCTGCTATTGGTGTGGCTGCGTCCATGGGTCTTGCATTAGGTTCTCAAACGATTAAGACGAACAACCACGAAACCCTTAAGAAAAGGTTTTTGGAAATGGCCTGGCAAATGAAATTGGCGAGGCCAACAGCAGCTAACCTGAGATGGGCAGTTGAGAAAATGATAGGGGTTGTGGAGACAATGAATCATAATACTGTAGAGGAGATTAAAGAAGCCCTTAGAAAGGAATCCCAGATTATCTTAGAGAGGGATATTGAGATAAATCAAAAAATCGGTCAAAATGGCCTACAACTTATTCCAGATAAAGCAACGATACTTACCCACTGTAATGCTGGAGCCTTAGCTACAGGTGGGTATGGTACTGCCCTGGGCGTGATCAGGGCAGCTCATGAGGCCGGGAAAGATATCCACGTAATCGTCGATGAAACACGGCCATTACTTCAAGGCGTTCGCCTTACGGCATTTGAACTAATAGAAGAAAATATCAAAGCTACAGTAATAGTCGATAGTGCAGCAGGTTATTTCATGCGAAAAAAGATGATAGATTTAGTAATAACTGGTGCTGATCGGATAGCCTTGAATGGAGATACGGCAAATAAGATTGGCTCTTACCAGTTGGCCGTGCTCGCGAAAGAAAATAAAATCCCTTTTTATGTTGCGCCCCCCCTTTCAACCTTTGATCCTGATCTAAAAAACGGGGACCTGATACCTATTGAAGAAAGAGACCCAAGAGAGGTTACTTCCTTTGATGGTCATATGCTTGGCCCGGAGGGTGTGGATGCCTTGAATCCTGCTTTTGATATAACTCCGGCCAAATACATTTCTGCCATAATAACTGAGAGGAAAATCCTCAAACCACCTTATAAAGGCAGCATCAGGGATCTGTTTGGAACAGATGTGAAATAGGGTAATAAAAAGGTAACTACTCAGGTTGTCGGGTTCAAGGTTCACAGTTCAGGGGTTCAATCCCGATTTTATCGGGAAACCATTGTCCATGCCAAGAGTCCTCAACCGGCTCATGAAAAACCCGCATTTAATTGTTAATGCTTCAGCAAATAACCATTGAACCCCGCCTGCCGTCCGGCGGGCAGGCGTGAACCCGGAACTTTGAACCAGTTACATAAAAATTAATGTAAGGTTGCCTACACCTCTTTTTTTAGTGAATGTTCTTTTCTCCTGAAGCCCTTAGTCACTATAAGATAGATAAACGCAGCTACAAGGAAGCTGGGAATGGCTCCTCCGATCTGCAAGTACCTGCCAAGCCAGAACACTAATGAACCAACCACCAGGCAGCCAAATGCTGTCCAATGAATCCCATTTGTATACCAGTAAGTACCACGAGTAAACAGGTCATCAGTAAGTAGTGTGCGCTTCTTGGTAAAAAAGTAATCTGCCAACACAATCCCGAATAGGGGGCAGAAGATAAAGCCGATGATTTCTAAAAAATGCACATATGTCCCTGGGTAGCCAGCAAAGATGAGTGCGATAATAGTTCCGAGGGCGCCACCGATAATAACCCCTTTTTTCTCTCCCAATTTTGGATAGATATTAAGGGCTGAGACCGCGGTAGAGTAAATATCCAAAAATGTGGTGGTAAAGGTGGAGAAGAGCACGATAATCATGGCAGGAACCACGAGTCCAAAGGAGACCATCACTTCCAATACCATTGATTCAGGAGTTGGTGATTTGGTGGCTAATGCAGCGCTTAATCCAATAAAGTACATCCATGAACTGATGATGAAATATCCAACCCATGTTCCCCAAAAGCTGCTGCTATCATTTTTTGCATACCGGGAATAGTCGCAGACGAGTGCCAGCCATGAAATCGGCATAATTATCACGTAATCGAGCCCTACCATGAAGGGAAGATCACCAGTTGAGCGAACCTCAAGCAATTGAGAAATCCCATACTCCTTGAATACTACATAGGTCATCATAATACAGAGAATCACCAGCGCAGTTACCGCTATACGATGAAGCCATTTCCAGAATCGGTGCCCAACAACAGCCCATAAGGTCGTCACTACTCCTAGAAAAAGGATCCAGAACCTGGGGGTATAGACTGAGGATTCCTGGGTAAAGGTGGCGGCTGCCTGTCCGCCTATCCAGACCATGACCGCAGTCCACCCGATGAGTTGAAAAATATTCAGTACCGCCGGTATATACGATCCGCGGACACCAAAAGCCGGCCGGGTGCCCACCATGGTAGGAATACCCCACTGGCTGCCGATAATTCCACCCAGGGCCAG
>JAFDHR010000333.1 GCA_019308645.1 Deltaproteobacteria bacterium | reverse complement strand
CCATGCCTACCCCAAGCCTGGCAGCAAGCCTTCCTGAGAGATCCTTTCCCTGGACTGAAGCGCCTAACAGGATGATAGCAGGTTCTCCTGATTGGGCTAATTGTGCGATAACTGATACATAAGCATCTGTGGTATAGGTCGCCAGTCGGTTATCATCAGCGACAATGACCTTATTCGCACCATATTTCCCAAGCTCGGGTGCCTTTTCCTTAATATTAGAGCCTAAAAGTATGGCTGTTACCGACTGGCCCATTTGATCAGCCAGCCTCTTAGCCTCACTTGTTAATTCAAAGGATATTTTCTTTAATTCACCTTCTTTCTGTTCAGCAACTATCCAAATTCCCTGTGCCATTTTTATCTCCTTTATTTTCTGTTAAAAAATTAAACTTCTTGCAACGTATACATTGGCCACCCCCGTCCCGACCCGGAACGGGGCGGGGCAAGTCCCACCTGCCTACCGCCCCAGCGGGGCAGGCAGGAAGGCACGAAGAAATGATTATGTCTCTCATTAAAAATGATGTTCACCCTGCTAAATAGGGTTCCCTATGGGAAATTTAACAGGGTTCAAAAAATTATATAATAATCTTGGTGTCTTTGTGTCCCTGGCCCAGACCTGGCTTGTAATGCTTAGGCTATGTTGCTTAAGCTCGAGAAATATTACAGCGATTGTAACATAGGCAAGGATGTCGCGCCAGGGCGGGCTTTGTGGCTGAACTATTGCCTTTCAACTAAATAACCTTTGCTTCTTCGTGAAGCAACCGTGTTAGATTGGCGGCCATTTCCTGGGGAGTTTCACCTTCTACTATCTTTCCCGCCTCTCTTTCTTCCGGAGGTGTGATTTGCTTAATCTTTATCTTTGCGCCGTTTTCTCCAACCTGATTTGCGTCCAGACCTAAATCAGCAATGGTCTTAACATCCAAGGGTTTCTTCTTGGCCTTCATTATTCCAGGCAATGATGCATACCTTGGTTCATTTAATCCCTTTTGGGCTGTAATTAAAGCCGGTAGAGGTGACTCGATAACGAGGGTTCCACCTTCAACCTCTCTGTGAGCCTTTATAGTCGAGGCATCTTCACTGACTTCCAATTTAAGAACTACTGATATCTGTGGAATGCTCAAAAGCTCTGCCAGGATGGAACCAACTATTCCGTAATCATCATCCATCCCCTGTTTACCGCAGAGTATGATATCGTAGTCGAGATCTTTAATTACTGCGGAAAGAATCCTGGCTGTACCGAGGGAATCGCTACCAGTAATGGCTGGATCATCTACCAATATTCCTTTATCGGCACCCATGGCTAAGGCAGTTCTTATGGATTCGGTTACCCTTTTCGGGCCTGCCCCTATAATAGTGACTTCACCACCAAATTTTTCTTTGAGACGTAGTGCCTCTTCAACCGCATATTCATCGTATGGATTTATAATCCATTTTATATTGTCAGTAGCGATTGACATGCCATCTGGGGCGATCTTAATTTGAGTTTCTGTGTCAGGTACCTGCTTTAAACAAACTAATATGTTCACGTTAACCCTCCTTTCTAATATTTCTAATTTTTAAGATTAACCAATTTTATTCGCCTTCACCAGAATGCCCTGCAGCTTGCTGCAGGGATGAATGGCGGGGCGAACCGCGCCGTAGCTGCAAGAGCGAAGGCGGGTTGGCTTCGGCGCAATTCCGCTTTGATACCCCGCAGCTTGCTGCGGGGAGCTTCATTGGCGAGAAATAAAGTTTTTGGCTTAGAATCCTTAACACTAAAATATTTATTATGTCAACAGAGATTAGGCAAAAGAAGTGTAAAAAATTTTTAATGTCTGTTGATTGTTGTCTGTAGTCCGTTACACAGTTATGAAAATATGCTCGAATACATCCCTTTGTGAACTTGCATGAATGAAATCCCCGGGCCTCTTTCCTCTGGAGGAAGGGTATTAGTTTAAGTGAAAGAGGTTATTATGGATACAATGTTCCGTGGGCTGGGTAGTTCTTTTTGCTACTGACAACCTGCAATGGACAACAAACATGACTAGCTCTTTATGCCATCTATAAAATAATTACTGATATGTTTTGCAGCGGTTTCTATGTCATATTTACGTCTTTTTGATAAAACCCAGAATCTCGACATTTCATCTAAGGCACCAAAGAATGCCCTCTTGCCGATTCCAGGGATTATATCACTTCTAATTAAACCTTTTTCTTTTCCTTCTTCAATGATATCCCCGATTAAGTTAAGATATTGGACGAATTTTTCATTATGATAGTTTTTCATAAACTTGCTACTTTGCCTCAGTTCTACCTGAATGATCTCTGCCATATCTTTGTTATCTTCAATTAGTTTAAGGTGAATTAAAGCAAACCTCTGAATCTTTTTCAATGGGTTACTTTCTAAACTGATTTGCTTTTTCATGTTATCTAACACTTCCTTCATTTTTTCTTCAAAGAGGGCAATAAGAATATCGTCTTTATGCTTGAAATAGATATATATGGTTCCGTCTGCTATTCCTGCCTCTTTTGCAATCTCCGACACCTTGGCCTTATAAAAACCATTTTTAGCAAAAACTTTAGTTGCAGCGGATATTATCTTTCTATATTTATTGTTATTTTTTTGTCCCATTTCTTTTAAGGTGTTTAGTAAAGGATTTTTTTAGATTTTCTCATATGAATCATCATTCATTTCTTGTAACTACGCAGGTATCTTGCCACAAAGGCACCAAGACACCAAGATGATATAATTATTCGTAGGCGTTCACAGGTTCAGGGTTACCTTTCTTTCGTTAACCTTGCTCGTAGAACTTTTCAGGTTTTCATTGAACCCTGAACCTTTGAACCCGTGAACGGTACAGCCTTTTTAATCCCGATAAATCGGGATTGAAATTAATGAGAAAACTCCGTTATTTAATTTATATTCATCTTCATCTTCTCTTTGGGTCTTTGTGCCTTGGTGGCTGAATAGACCATTTTTTTAGCAAAAGGATGTCAAGCGGTCAATATATTTAAAAGTATGTTGGATTTTTTTGAAAAGTAATGATGTAACGCCCATGGATGAAAGATAATATTTCCTTTTAAATTGATAAATCTTTAGCAAAGTCTAAATTTGATCTTGACAGAATCTTAGCCTAAAAATTATACTTCTATCCAAAATATAGTCACATTATAGCTATATTGTAATTATTTTTTTATTCGCCTTCGCCAGAATACCCTGCAGCTCGCTGCATGTGCGCCGCGTGTGCTGCGGGGAGCTTCATTTGCCCCTTAAAGAGAGAAGTAGGATGAAATATAGCCTATTTTTAGGATGTACCATACCGGCTCGCTCTAGAAATTATGAATTATCTGCACGAGCTATAGCCGATAGACTGGATTTTGAATTTGTCGATATTGAGGAATTTTCATGTTGTGGGTTTCCACTTGAG
>JAFDHR010000332.1 GCA_019308645.1 Deltaproteobacteria bacterium | reverse complement strand
TGGTATCCTTATCGTCCTTGCCTGGTCAGCAATAGCCCTTGTTATAGCCTGTCTGATCCACCAGGTAGCATAGGTGCTGAATTTATATCCCCTTTGATATTCAAACTTATCTACTGCTTTCATCAACCCTATATTCCCTTCCTGGATAAGATCCAGAAATTGAAGCCCTCTGTTAGTATATTTTTTTGCAATACTTACCACTAATCTAAGATTAGCCTTTATCAGTTCACTCTTAGCGGCCTCTGCCTTTCGTAAATTGTCATTTATCTCCTTGTATATTCTTTTCATTTCTTTAAGAGACAGGGTCGTCTTGTTCTCTATTGCATCAATACAATCCTTGGTTTCCTTTATTTTTACTATAAGAAATAAGATCTCTTTTTTTGGTAAATTCAAGGCTTTAACCTTCTTACCACCCTTTTCATTTTCCGAGAATTCCTCCAGACATTTCTCTAAATAAGAAAGTGATTTCCCACCTACCTTTAGAAAACAATCGGTGAGCGTTTTTTCTAATTCCTCTAAACGTTTAAGGATCTCCTTATATATCTGCACCATCTTCAGGATATGGCCTTTTTCAAGCTTAAATGACCTCATCATATCGAATATCGCCTGTTGCGTTTTATTAACAGTGGCTTTTAATCTTTTTCTTTGAGCTGTATCACAGTAATCTTTTAGCTTATTCCAGGCGGTTAAAGTTTCCTTATCCAAGGAATTCATCTTTTTGATGATACGAAGCAAGAAATCCCTCCTCTGGCCGATTTGGTGCAAATTATATTCATCCTCTATATCATTAACAATCTCCCTCACTTTTATTACTCCGGCCTCTAAATCCCCGCCTAACTCTGTGAGATATTCTATAGCAACCCTACATCTAATAAGGGCAATCAATACTTGGTTCTCCCCTGTTTCTATCCTCTTTGCTATCTCCACCTCCCCTTCTCTGCTCAGCAATGAGATAAGACCCATCTCCCGTAAATACATCTTGACAGGATCATAGGTTTTTCCAGCAAAATCCTCCTCAACCTCTCTTAAAGAATGCTTCTCTCTTTTGTCTTCTTCGTCTGCCTCCTCTGGTTTTTTCACCTTTTCAATCTGTCCGCCGACAGGTTCATTTACTACCTTAATATTCAAATCTTCAAACATCTGTAATAGATCATCAATCTCTTCTGATGATATTATGTCATCAGATAGATCCTCATTCAGTTCTTTATAGGTAATATAACCCTTATCCTTGCCGATGTTGATCAATCTTCTTAAATTGATACTATCATCATTTTTTGCCATATAAAACCTCCTGATACTATTCGCTGAAAAAATTGTCGGCACCCGACTCCGACTCTGCCTCTCGGCCATGAGCCTGCCGAGTCGCTCAAGGCCGAGAGGCTACTGATTTGCCCGACATGTCGGGATCAACCGTCAACCGATTCGAACTGCGCAACGAATAACCGCTTTACTTAACCTGATCATCATTTTGTACTGAACGTCAATAAATTTTAAGATCTTGAGCTATATAGACATCTAGTTACTTAGGAATTTTTCATCCTGTTTTGGTTTTGTTACGCTTTCTTTATCTGAATCAAGATCTTGTTTTTTTCTGATCAGACGGTTTACCATTTCCATATCACCTTCAGCTGATGCCTTTCTGATAGATTGAGAAACCTTGACTTTCGCTATCTTTTTTTCAAATTCACTCACTGCCTGGCTAACCGATTCCTCAGAATAAAAAGGTTGAGACATTAAACTTACTCTAAGCTGTTCTTTTTCTACAGGGCTATCAAGAAATTCCTCAATCCTATCCAGGTTCCCTTCAGAGGGAAATTTTTCCATTATCACCTTGATAATTGCAATGATCTCTGGATCAGACACAATCAATTCCCATTCCTGATCCCTGAAGGTATCAATCTTTTCTGGGTAATGGAGTAAAAGGTTGAAAAATTGTAAATCAGAGCCGTATTTTCTCGGATTTTGAGTCTCAGAAAATCTGCTTTTAAGCTGAGAGGTGTTGGAATGATGTTTTAATTCCTCCCAGACAATAGCCTCATTTATACCTGACTTTTCCGCAAACCGATGTACATATAAAAACCTGGTAGCTCCCTGTCCTAAGTCCAGAAATACAGGCAAAACCTCACTCAATGCCTTAATCTGTTCATCAACCCCATGACCCATATTTGCCAATGTTTGGTCCAGATAAAAATCAAAAATAGGTGCTGCTTTCTTTAAAAGTTTTTTAAAGGGATCTGAACCGTGTTTATTTACAAAGCTATCCGGATCTTCACCTTGAGGAAGAACAACAACCTTTGCGGAAATTCCTTCATTTAAAAATAATGGGAAACTTTTTAAGGCAGCTTCTCTTCCCGCATCATCGGGGTCAAACAAAACGACAACATTTTTTGTATATCCTTTTAATCTTCGTACCTGATCGCTTGTAAGCGCAGTTCCCAATGAAGCAACTACATTTGAAATGCCATGCTGTCTAAGAACCAGCATATCCATATACCCTTCTACAATTATTGCCAGATCCCTTTTCCTGATATCCTCAAATGCAGAATCAAGACCATAGAGAAAATTTCCTTTATGGTATATCGGTGTCTCAGGTGTATTAATATACTTAGGCAGGGAATCATCTAAAATTCTGCCCCCAAAACCGATACCATGACGATTAAGGTCAAAGATAGGAAATATTATTCTGCCCCTGAAACGATCATAATATTCTTTATTGTTTTTTGGAACAAGAAGCCCAGCCTTTGCTGCTCTATCCAGCGAACAATTTTCCGATTGTAGGTAATTGAGCAATCCGTCCCATTTTTTCACTGCATATCCGAGTCTAAATTTTGCGATAGTTTCTTGAGATATATGGCGCCTCGAAAAATAATCCCTGCCTGGTTTTCCATTAGCAGACTTTACAAGAATATTATGAAAATACCTTCCTGCCAGGTCATTTATCTTAAATAATTGCTCCTTTAATTCAGCCTTTTTTCTGTCAGCGTATAAATCCCTTTTTTGAGGTAAGGGAATATTATAACGCTCAGCCAGATCTTTTAGAGACTGGGGAAAATCAAGGTTGTGATACTCCATCCAAAAGGTAAAAACATCACCTCCCCTGCCACACCCAAAACAATGATATATCTGTTTGCTCTGGTTAACCGTAAATGAAGGTGATCTTTCAGAATGAAATGGACAAAGGCCAATATAGTTCTGCCCCCTCTTTTTAAGCTCCACATACTGCCTGATCACCTCAACAATATCTGCTGCCTTCTTTACCTCTTCTTTTGCATCTGATGAGTCCATAAGTTAAGTGCCTAAAATTATAAAAGGGTGTTGTAAAGATCGTATAAATATTATGTAATATCAATTGTTTAAATAATAAAAAGCCTCTATAATGGAGGGGATTTTGTCAAAAGAACCCTTGGCCCAAAACGGAG
>JAFDHR010000017.1 GCA_019308645.1 Deltaproteobacteria bacterium | reverse complement strand
CGATTATCCAGATAAAATTTGTGCTATTGTCTTTACTCAGGGGTGTAATTTTCGATGCCCTTACTGCCATAATCCGGAACTGGTAGACCCCAAAAAATTTGGCATTGAATTAAAAGAGGACGAGATCCTGTCATTTTTGGATAGGCGAAAGGGAAAGCTTGGTGCCGTGACCATAACTGGTGGAGAGCCTCTTCTACAAAGTGATTTAAGTCCTTTTTTATCGGCGATAAAGAGATTGGGGTATTTGGTGAAGCTTGATACCAATGGGAGTTTCCCGTCAAGACTCAAAAAGATAATCGAGTTAAAATCTGTAGATTACCTTGCTATGGATATAAAGACATCTTTAGATAAGTATCATCAAGTAATAAAGACAAAAATCGATACGAAAAAGATTCTTGACAGCATCAGACTGATTATGGATTCAGGATTGGATTATGAATTCAGAACTACTGTTGTAAAAGCCCTTTTTGAAAAGGAAGACTTTTGTAAGATCGGTCAGTTAATAAAAAACGCGCGGTTATATGTTTTGCAAAAGTTTGTTCCCTCTAAGACCTTAGATGATACATTTTTAGATATGAAAAGTTGCACGGATGAAGAACTCGACTGCTTTAAAGAAACCATGGAAGGCTCTGTCCAGAGGTGTATTATAAGATAATTTGTAACTGTTCAGCCACGAATGGACCCGAATGGACACAAATGAACTTGCCCGTCCCGATGATATCGGGACAGGCGGGAATGAAATTCTGTATAAAAAAATGGTAAATAATTGTTCGTGATAATTAGTGATAATTTGTGGCTGAACAGTAACGACCCAATAAACTCAAAGAAGGAGGATTTATCCATGAGGATACTTTTTTGTACTGGGGGTAGTGAAAAATCGGAAAATGCTATTCGGACAGCTACATCCTTAGCCACTAAATTAGGCGCAGAGGCTACCGTTCTCAGCGTAGGTCCATCCCATGCCCTTATAGACAAGATACTTGGTGCAGAATTTAGGATGTCTGAAGTGACCATTGACACAGATCGGGCTGTGACCAGAAATACCTCTAAATATGCAGAAAGTGGCGCAAAGATACTTAAAAAGGCTGGTATTAATGCAGTGGCAAAAACTGCAAGCGGTGAGGTAGCAGACGAGATCTTGAGAGAAGCAGAAAGTGGCAATTATGACTTTATTGTTGTATCAGCCAAAGGAAAACCAGGGGACAGACACCTTTTAGGGAGTAACACAAGAAAGGTTCTGGCTAAGGCAAAGATACCTGTTTATGTGGTTTAGCGCTTGGTAGAGAGGTTATCTATTCAGAAATTGCAATTTCGATATCGCCCAGGACCCTTTTTGCAGCCTCAATTGGTTTTTCGGCAGTCCGGATAGGTCTGCCAACCACAATATAATCAGCCCCCATTTTTATTGCTTGATCAGGAGTGATAATTCTCTTTTGATCGTCCTTTCCTACCATAGACCACCGTGGCCTGATACCAGGTGTGACAACGATAAAATCTTTTCCTAACTCAGCCTTAACCTTTTCGACCTCCAGTCCAGAACACACGACACCGGAACAGCCAGCCTCTTTGGCCATTCTGGCCTTAAGCATAACCAATTCTGTAATGTCTGCAATGTATCTATCTTGGTAGCCTAATTCCTTTAGATTTTTGCTTGCAAGACTGGTGAGCACTGTGATAGCCAATATTTTGACACCGGAAGGGTTATTGTCAACAACAGAGCGAAGAAGATCCTTTCCTTCATCACAATGCACGGTCGTAAACGTCACACCATAGGCACTTGCAGCCAGAAAGGCACCTTTAACAGTAGCAGGGATATCATGAAACTTTAGATCAAGAAATATCTCTGCATCACTCCTGTCTTTAATAGCATTGAGGATTTTCGGTCCAACACTGACAAAGAGCTCCAGGCCGACTTTGAAAATGCCTACATACTCCTTTAAGAGTTCTACATATCGGATTGCCTCGTCATAAGTCGGAACATCTAATGGGAATATCAGATAATCTTTTGCTTTTTTCATCTTTTTTAATCTCTAAAAAGGTTGGACTCTTTATAAAAAAAGGTATAAATATTAAACAAAAGGGCCACCGTAGCTCAGATGGCAGAGCACCTCACTCGTAATGAGGATGTCGACGGTTCGACTCCGCCCGGTGGCTCCACAATTTTTTTGCATCCCTCAAAGGCTAATATTGGGGAGAATTATTGCCATAGAGGTGGTGACCATCTGTTTGTATAACCATTATAGGACCAGCATCCGGGCAATTTATTGTTTAACTGGAATTTAGGATCCTCTATCCATTGTTGCATAAGCTCATGGGCCCTGTTTATTTCCTTAAACCTATCACCATCGCCACCTTTATCGGGATGATAAACTTTTGCCATTCCTCTGTAGGCTTTTTTTATTTCCCTGACATAGTCTTCAAACATTAATGTTTTCATATGTATATTAAGATGCTTAAGCCCCTTTTTTTGATCAGCGGATAGTTTTGGGATCCTTTGTGCATTTGGTTTGATTGATTCAGGGTTGATACTGTACTCAATATTTTCTTCAAGAATCGATTGAGATGCAAAACTACGAGAAATTCGCCTGCTTCTTTTTTTATACCACTCCTTGCCAGCTTCAAGTGTGAGTTCTTTAAGTGTGTGAGCAGGATCGTAACCTGGTTTTCTCCGATAGATAAATCTTGATATTCTATTTGACCAGGCAGGCATCACATCAAGTGCAACGAAATTTTCGGTAAACGAAAAGACGGCATATCGTGCATTAAGAGTTTGCAGTAATCCCTTAGACAGAGAAAGTGACCATATTAGTTTCTGTCTGCATTGCTTTGAACAATACCGCCTGCCGGGTTTAATATCACTTGTTCCACATGCAAGGCATCCCTTTATGCTTCTTTCATGAAAAGAAGGTGATATTTTTTTTGTATGCATCTGTTATCTCTTAATAAGCAGTACTAATGGATCTATATGTAAGATGTTTAGTAAGCGTTCCCAGGTTCAGAGTTCAACGTTCAGGGTTAGGGAAAAAACTGAAAGTTAATAACGGAAATCCTCGTAAAAAATGTGGATTTTGCCACATAATTGCGAATACGCCGCCAATTTTCAGATTGGGAGTGACGAAGCCAGGCGTTTTTCACATAAATACGCCTTCAAAATAGAGTTTGGATACAAGAATACAACCCTTGAACCCCTGAACCTTTGAACCCGTGAACGGTTACGATGTTTATTATTAACATAAGAATCAGTCATAGTAAAAGTTAAAATTGTTGATATCTTGGCATTTTAGGCATTGGTATTTTAAGTTGACTTTAACGGTTTAATTTAAGTATTGTAATGCTAATCAATTAACATTGACAAAGTCGTAAAAAGTCACAAAAAGATGTCATTTCGAGCCAAGCGAGAAATCTTACCCAGATAACATGCTGAAAACACAAGATTTCTCCCTCTGGTCGAAATGACAAATTCACAGAATCCGACTTTTTACGAGAACATCAACATTGACAAAGTCGTAAAAAGTCAAAAAGCATCCATTTTCGTCATTCCCGTGAAAGCGGGAATCCAGTGACTTCAATATGTTATGGATGCCGGATCAAGTCCGGCATGACGGTTTTGAGACTTTTTACGAGACCATTAACATTAATCAGGGATAGTTATAATGTCTCATCATTTTGCAAGCGATATTGTCCAGATGGTATTTCATGCCGGTCCAATGGTAAAGTTTGTTCTTTTACTTCTCTTCTTTTTCTCTCTCACTTCGTGGACAATAATCTTCATGAAATTACGATTACTTAAGAAATTCAAAGATGAAAATGAAAGATTTTTAGAACTTTTTTCCTCCAGCCGAGAGATAAGCAAGGTATATTTGCAGAGCAAGATATTTAATTTTAGTCCTTTAGCCAAGATATTCATAGCTGGTTATGCAGAGTTTAACCGATCTAAGATGCTCCAAGGTAATCCTGATGAAGCACAGGTTTTTCAATCGCAGCAACAGATTGTGGATTATGTGCACAGGGCTGCTAAAAAGACCTTATTTGCTCAAAGCTCTCGTTTGGAAAGGGGGCTAGCCTTCCTGGCAACCACTGGAAATGCCTCCCCTTTTATCGGGCTGTTTGGAACTGTTTGGGGTATAATGACTTCATTCAGAGCCATAGGCATGAAAGGTTCTGCTAGTTTGGCAGTTGTGGCCCCTGGTATAGCCGAGGCCCTCATTGCCACGGCAGCAGGATTGGCAGCAGCTATACCTGCTGTTGTGGCCTTCAATTATTTTACCAATAGGACAAGAGCATCTCAAACGGAGATGGGGAATTTCATCTCTGACTTTGTAGGTTCATTGGAGAAAGGCTTAACAAAAAGAGCCTTAACTGAAAAGTCAAGAGGCGAACAGTAATGGATGTGGGGGAAGGTAGACCAAATCTAATATCAGATATCAATGTAACGCCCCTCGTTGATGTTATGTTGGTGCTGCTCATTATATTTATGGTAACAGCGCCTATGATGATTCATGGGGTCAAGGTAAATCTTCCCATAACGGAAAGCAAAAGCATAAAGAGTAAAGAAGATCCTTTAATATTATCTATCACCAAAAAGAGGCTAATTTTTATTGAAGACTATAATGTTACGTTTAAGGCTCTCAAGGGAAAGCTAAAAAAAATAGTCGCTAATAGAGCAGGAAAAGAGATTCTCTTGCAGGCTGATAAAGATGTGCCTTATGGTTTTGTAATGAAGGTTATGTCTCAGGTTAAAGAGGCTGGAATTAGTAAAGTGGGAATGATAACCGAACCTTTGCATAAATGACAGCCACGTGGTTTATGGTTAATTCAAGTTTTAAGGAAGAGAGATGGGTCGGGATGATGGCCCTATCCTTCTGTTTTCATTTAGTGATATTCTCTACGTTTCTCTTTGCTCCACAAACAAAAATCCACTTTCCATCTATGGAGGAGAGGGTATATCATGTTGAGTTAGTCGGGCCTCCATCAGGGGTTGAAAGCGGTGTCAAGGGAAAAGGTTCAGCAAAGATAGGCAAGAGAAAGGAAAAACCTCATATAGTAAAGACTAAGACCCGGCGGATAGCCCTTAAGAAAAAAAAGACTGTGTCTGTTTTAGCAAAAAGGGTTTCTTCAAAACCTATAGTTAGAGAAAGAAAGAAGGATTTTTCTGCTTCGGAACTTGTTGATCGGGCTGTATCGAAGATAGAAAAAAAGGTAAAAGAGAAAAAGACGGATGACATCGAAAAGGCCCTATCGCAAATCGAAAGAAAGGTAAAAAATGATAAGATAAGCCAATCCGAAAAAATCCTGGATAAACCTGAAGAAGGCATCAAAACTTTCTCTAAAGGAGGAAAGGGTGGGATATTTGGAATGTCTTCAGGCATAGGTAAAGGTATTCAGCTTTATCAGATGAAGATCGAAGATGCTATCAAAAATAATTGGTCTTACCCGGTCGCCCTTATTAATATAGAAAAGAAGAAAGCCCCTGAAGCAATAATGATAATTACCGTAAGAAATGACGGGAAGATTTTAAAGGCCTGGTTTAGGAAAAAATCCAACAATCCTCTCTTTGATGATTCTGTGTTGAAGGCTGTTGAGAGATCAGATCCTCTCCCTGAATTTCCACCCGGCTACTTAAAGAGTTATGATGAAGTTGAAATCAATTTTAGCCTCAAAGACCTTATTCAACAATAGAGCCGCCTTTCGGATAGTTATATGGATTTTGGTTCTATGGGTAGGCATTATTTTCCAAAAAAAGGAGTCAGAAGCACGGCTTTACATAGATATCACTTCTCCTTCAATGAGGAAGATAGCTATTGCTATGCCTGATTTTAAATACATAGGTAAAAAAAATGAACATCCAGACTTAAGAAGCAAACTTCCCGGAATTATATCCAATGATTTTGATCTCAGTGGTTATTTTAGACCACTGGATAAGGATTCCTTTATTGAAGGCCCACAGTCTGGAATTACAGGCGACACCATCCATTTTAAGGATTGGTCAGTTATTGGGGCCACACTCCTCTTAAAGGGTGGTTATAGTTGTATAGGTGAACAGCTTAAGGTAGAGATACGATTATTTGATGTCTTCTCTGGCAGACAACTTTATGGGAAAAGAGTGTTGGGGTTGATTGAACAATCACGATATTTAATGCATCGCCTTGGGAACGATATTATGCTTACATTGACTGGACATTCCGGACCATTTTTAACCAAGTTGGCCTTTGTTGGAACTTCTTCTGGACATAAAGAGGTTTATATATCTGACTATGATGGACATAACGTGGAGCGAATAACACAGCACAATACTATTACTATTTCACCACGATTTTCTCCCCTTGGCGACAAGATGATTTATACTTCTTTCCGTAATTCAAGAACAATGCTTTTTATGCATGACATGATCAAGAAATCAGTTACAAAGATTTCAGATAGAAAGGGACTCAATATTGGTGCTGCCTGGAAACCAAACGGAGGAGAGCTTGCCTTGACACTTACAGTTAGTGGAAATCCGGACATCTATCTAATTGGTTTAACAGGCAAAATTGTGAAGAGGCTGACGAAAAATTGGGGCATTGATGTCTCTCCAGCTTTTTCGCCTGATGGTAATAAAATGGCCTTTGTTTCTAATAGATCCGGCTCGCCTCAGATATATGTCCTTGATCTTATTACCAACAGGGTAGAAAGATTAATATTTGAAGGTAATTATAATACCTCACCGGCCTGGTCAAAGTTAGATAGGATAGCTTTTGCTGGTTCCACAGACGGTCACTTCGACATATATACTATTTCGCCAGATGGAAAGGATCTTCATCGTGTAACTCACAATCAAGGGAATAATGAGGATCCCTGCTGGTCTCCAGACGGTCGTTATATTGCCTTTAGTTCGAAAAGAGCAGATGGCAACCAACATATTTTTATTGCTAATGCCAATGGGCAAAACCAGAGACAAATAACTTTTTTTAATGGTGATCAACTATCACCTTCTTGGGCTCAACATTTTCGATGACTACTACTTTTTTGTTAGAAAAGCATTATTTGATATCTAAATGCTTGAATTTCAAAATGAGAAATGATAAATATATATACTTATATAAAGTGAGGTCCCATTTTTATAAACTCAAAACAAGGAGGTAAAAGGCTATGAAGAGGAATCTAATAATTGCAGTACTTGTGGTTTTTGCATTTTCATCCGTTTTTTTGCTGTCCTCATGCGCTAAAAAGCAGGTGCTAACAGAAGAGAAGCAGGTAAAAGCTCCCCCTAAGGAGGTAGCAAAAGTTGAGAAAGAAACGCCTGCAGCCAAAGAGGTAAAGGAAGTAAAGGAGGTAAAGGAAGAGGAAGAAGCTACCACGACAGAGGCGGCCAAGATTGAGAAGCTCAAGGAATTGGAGATGACTAAGAAAAGAGAGGCCGAGGCAAAGATGAACGAGGAAAAGGCCTGGCAGGAAAGAAGGATTGCAAAGGTTGAAGCAGAGTCGATCTATTTTGATTTTGATAAATCGTTTATTAGGTTGGAATATAGGGCTGTGCTTCAAGCAAAGGCAGAATTCCTGAAAGATAACCCCAATATCTATATAAGGATTGAGGGTAATTGTGATGAAAGGGGTACCAACGAATATAACCTCGCCTTGGGAGAAAGAAGGGCCAATAGCGCAGCAAAATTCTTGATCTCTCTCGGCATTTCTCCTGATAGGATAGAGACAATAAGCTATGGCGAGGAGAGACCTCTTGCCTTAGGTCATGGTAAAGGTGCATGGGACCAGAATAGACGTGATGATTTCACAGTTATAGCCAAATAAGTTACAGAAACGTAAGAATCAAGAGCCGAGATTTTTGGACATAAGGGGGACACTGTTTCCTCTGCCTAAAATAGTCTCGTCTCGTTATTATGTGAATCATAAGAGAGTGCTGATAGCACTTTAGATATTATGGATTTTAGTGGTTGAGTGAAGACGTAAAGCGATGGCTAATATAGTTATAAAATTTTTTATTTTTCTTTCAGTTTTTATTTTTTTTCTCACTTCCTGCGCCTCTCAGAAGGACATAATTTATCTTAATAATCAGGTTAACGCACTTTATCGGCAATCAAAGAAAAATGAAAAAAGATTTGAGAAATCCTTAAGGAAATTTGAAGAAATAATTCAAGCTCATGAGTCT
The DNA here is from genome assembly GCA_019308645.1 of Deltaproteobacteria bacterium. Next base: position 9,231 of record JAFDHR010000017.1, on the reverse strand, counting down.
GTGCAAAAGGAAACAGTAAAAAGCTTGGATGAGGATAAAAGGCGTTTGAATGAGGATAAAAGGCGTTTGAACAAGGATCAGGAGTCTATACGCTTACACCTTGCCCAAGTTGAAGCTGACCTTTTGGAAACAAGAGATAAAATTCAAGAATTGACCGGCAAGATAGAAGAGAATAGTCATCTATTAAAGGGAGCTATAGAGGAAGATACTACTAACGTTGATGCTATGGTATCCAAAATGAAGGAACTTTCTTCTATGCTTGATCAGCTCAAGCCAAGGATTGAGAAGGTTGAGAGTTCGTTACGCTTTAAGCCTTCGGTTACTACCAAAACGACTGGCCCGGAAAAAGCTTTACCTGTCCAGGAGACTCCAAAAAAAGATATTTCCGCTTTACAGGAGAAAAAGCTGACAGAATCAGAAACATATGATAGGGCATTGGGCTATTATAGGGATGAGCAGTATGAAGAAGCTATGGCAGGGTTTAAGAATTTTCTCACACTGTATCCCACATCTGATTTAGCAGATAATTCGCATTTCTGGATCGGCGAGTGTTACAGGGTCTTAACAAAATATGAGGAGGCAATTTTGGCCTATCAAAAGGTCATTAATGGCTATCCAAAGGGAAATAAGGTTCCTTCAGCTATGTTACAACAGGCACTCACATTCGAGAAAATAAATGATACGACAACTGCCAACCTCGTATTTAATAAACTGGTTAAGAATTTTCCAAAGACCAAAGAGGCTGAGATAGCCAGAAAAAGGCTTAAGCAAAAAAAATAAGTTAAAAGTGAACTAACGTGCCTAAAGTTAAGGACAAATTCTATAATTTTAGGCATTATAAATCAGATACGGTTTTCTTGATTCAAGGAAGCCGTCCAATTCTTTTGAGCAACTCTTCAAGAGTTGCTCAATTTTTTTTCCTGCCTCTAACGCGGGCCTTATTGAAGAATCTCCGAAAATGAGATCTATGGGGAGTTTTGTAAACTCATATTCATAAGGAGGTTGCTGCCAGGAGAACTTATCTCTATAGGTTTCTAGAATTGTTCTGAGTAAGGAAAGTGATGTCTGGTAAGGTCTATAAATTTTAGGATTTACTACATGAATCATAAAGCCGCCACAAAGCTTTGACTTCCATTTATTGAATGTAGGCCTAAAATAATATTCTTGAAGATAGCATCCTTTAATGTCTTTAGATGCTAAACTTTTTTTAATTATAGAGGGATTTATAAAGGGTGCGCCAAATATCTCGAATGGACGACACGTTCCCCTACCTTCTGATACATTTGTGCCTTCCCAGATGACCTGCCCTGGATACACTAAAGCAGTTTCAAAAAAAGGCATATTTGGTGAGGGCATAATCCATCTTAATTTTGTATCTTTCCATAACATGTGACGATACCAGCCCTTGAGAGGGATTACAGTAATGTCACAGCCAATCTTAAAGACATCATTAAAAAGGCGTGCCAGTTCTCCTATTGTCATTCCATGACGCATGGGAAGAGCGAATGGCCCCACAAGAGAATACAATTCGGGGCGCAAAAGATTTCCCTCTACTATCATTCCACCTAAAGGGTTAGGCCTATCTAAGACAAGAACCCTTTTTCCTGTCCTGGCGATTTCTTTAAGGCAGTAGAGCATAGTGCTGATAAAAGTATATACTCTTGTTCCTATGTCCTGTAGATCTATGATAAGAAGATCTATAGTATCGAGGATATCAGATAGCTTACCTGTTTTGTTTCCATAGAGACTGGATACCGGGATATGTAGCTCAGGATCAAAATAGTCTTCTGTCTCAATCATATTGTCCTGATCTTCGCCTCTGAATCCATGTTGGGGGGCGAAAAGTATTTTGAGATGCCCTGAAAGGAGGGAAGAGATTACATCTTTTGCATTTTTTAGATTATGATCTACAGAAGCCTGATTAGCTAATAGTCCTAAGGATTGACCCTTAAATCTTTTCCAGTATTTTTCCTCAAATTGATCCAGGCCTGTTGCAACCTTAGCCATTATCCCCCCTTTTAATTAATCATTAATACGAAATATAGATTGTGTCTCCATGTACATTTTAGTAATATTTATCATTCAACATAAGGTAATAGTTCAGCCACAAAGACACCAAGTCACCAAGATTATAATATAATTCGTTAAATATCATTTTTAATAAGAAACATAATCATTTCTTTGTGCCTTTGAGACTTGGTGGCTGGACTTATACAATATAAAATACTGCTATGCTCAGCCAAACCTTTGAGAAGCAAGAGTATTCATTGATGTTGTCCATTTTATAACTGATGAGTGGTAAGTCAAGCGAAAGACATGAAAAACACCAATGTTTCCTATAAAGAATCGGTTTCGTGGCTATTTGGTCTCCAGAAATATGGGATTAAATTTGGCCTTTCAAAAACAACTAATCTTTTAAAGGCCTTTGGAAATCCTCACCGTAACCAGAGATATATCCATATTGCTGGTACTAATGGCAAGGGATCTGTAGGAGCTATACTGGAGTCAATATTGATGCAGGCAGGCCTAAAAGTCGGTTTCTATACCTCACCCCATTTAGTCAGTTTCACTGAAAGGTTTCGAATCAACAGGGAGGCTATTTCAAAAGACACTGCAGCATCACTTATCAGGGAAGTAAAAGGGGTAATGAGCCATACAGAACCCCCCACCTTTTTTGAATTCACTACTGCAATGACACTGCTCTATTTTTTCCGTGAATCGGTTGATATTGCTATTATCGAAGCAGGAATGGGGGGACGGCTCGATGCCACCAATGTTATCGAGCCAATGGTGTCTATTATTACTACTATTGGCTTGGACCACCAGCATTTCTTGGGCGATACCATCATTGATATTGCAAAAGAAAAAGGGGGTATCATAAAGAAAGAAATTGACCTGGTAACAGCGGTCAATCAGCCTCCTGTAGTCAAACTGTTTGAGTCTCTGTGTAAGAAGAAAGGTGCACCTTTCTGGAGGGTAGGGCAGCATGCTCGCTATCGAAGATTACCATCAGGCCTTGTAGGGTATTATGGATTACAGGATAGATTCAGGAATCTCAAGGTTGGCCTTAAGGGGAGATTCCAGTACAAAAATGCCGCTGTAGCCTTGTTGGCTTTGGAGATACTCAAGAGAAAGAGGATTACTGTATCAGATGAGGCTATTCAAAAAGGCCTTGCAGATACTCTGTGGCCTGGCAGGTTAGAGGAGGTTTCCTCACATCCCACCATTATCCTTGATGGGGCACATAATCCATCAGCCATGAGATCTCTTGCTCACTCAATCGGGCGAGATTTTGATTTCAAAAGACTTATTTTGGTTGTGGGTATTATGGAAGATAAGGATATTAAACATATCCTTGCTGAGATTGTACCACTGGCACACAAGGTAATCTACACTCGACCGACCTATTACAGGGCAGCGAATCCCCAGCATATAATGGACATAGCAAAAAAATTTAAAAAAGATGGAGAGGTCAAGATTCCTTTATCGACAGCTATTGAGAGGGCCAGGGATTTGGCTGATAAAAAGGATTTGATATTGATTACAGGCTCTCTTTTTACCGTTGGTGAGGCAAAATCATATCTTGACCCTATACGCTACCCGCGTGAGGATATTTGAACCTCTGAAACCAAGAAGGGGGATTGACGATTGAATTGCTAAACCAAGTTTTTAGGGAGTTTCTAAAAAATCCCTTAAAAATCTTCTGTTATGCGAGCATAACACTTTTCCGCAAGCCTTTTTGAAAGAGCTGAAATGGCATCCCTCTTTTTTTGTTCAGTTGCCAGCTTGTCCGGCATCACATCATAGGCTTCGTTTGCAGAAACATCCTTTGCAGACCAAATTACCCTGCCATCGGGATCTGTTAATTGTAAATTAACTGCAACTGTAACCCGCCTTTCAAGAGAATGGGAGGAGTGCGCCCCTTTTCGGGAGATTGTCTCAATGCTCATGGATTGAATTATGCCGGATAGGAGGGCATCAGCCCTGTCTTTGGTTGTTAAAACAACTTTGTCGTCCCTTGTGACTTCATAAATGAGGTCATTTGTAAATATATTCTCAGCTCCGGTTTCAGAGGTACGGTTTTCAAGAGTCAGTACACAGATACTCTTTATCCCGGCCGGAAAACTTCCACCACCTGTGAAACTGTATCCACAGGCCGAAAAAAATATCGGAAGGAAAAGGATTATCCAGATGTTACGTCTTTTTAGAAACAACATTTTCCTGTACACATTAAATAGTGAATAAATATTACCCTCATTAATAGATTAGAGCCACATAATTTGAGTTGCTGTGTATGATTCCTTTTCCATAACCAGTTACCTCATAGATACCCCTGCCCTAACAAAGCAATAAATTTCCACAGGATTTTGAGCAATTACCCTTTTTTATATATCCAGAAGCACTTACTTTGGTGAGAATATCAGCAACACGCTTAAATGGCACCGGGCAAACCTCGCAATCAGAATCTGGCAGTAGCATTTTTGATCTATAAACAATGAAACCAGACAAGTCAGGCATAATCCTGCCTTTTTCCTTAGGAATAGTCCAGGTTAGTTTGAGTGTATCACCATCTATGCTTGTGCTCAAGTCATTGACTGCGGGAGGTTTTTTTTCACGGGGGGGCACAGGTGGCGCCTTTTTACCACAACCTAATACCAATAAGGCAAAGGTAATTAGGATTGAAAAGTGTAAGATTAAATGTGTAGTGAAACTTTTATACAACTTTTTTCGGTTTCTTATAGTATACATAGACCGCTACTCCTTGCTTTCAAAAGGATGTTCCACACGGCATCCTTCAATCAATGTCGCCACCTAATCCCCCAAGGCCGAAAAGGTTTATCATAAATGTATATCTACGGTCATCTCCCTCATGTGTGTAGCTTACATCTATTGACCAGCACTGAGCTTTATATAAAAAGCCAAGGCTGGATTTGATTCTTTTCCTGTCATAGAGATTGCGCTCGTAATTTGAATAAGCAGAGAGACTATCTGATATTTTCAGAAGTAAATCTGTATAAATAGATCTACTTGAATTTCTTGTGTACCGGTGTTCAACAAATATCCTGTCCCCGCGCGTATCCGACATGTTTACCGCAACGTTATGCGATAGAAAGTCATCTTCATACTGGCACCATTCAGCATCAGCCTGCATGGAAAAATAGTTACTCGGGGCAAGCTCAAGTTCGCCGTATATTGGAGAAAAAGGCCGTTTCTCCTGATTGTTTGCCCAGCCCTCTGGGTTATCTTCTTTTGCCTCGTTGATGTCATAGCTCTGCTCAAGCTTAAAACGCCAAAACTCACGATAGATGTAACTCGGCTCGTTATATTCACTTTTCTGATGCTCGTCCCTTTCTACTGTATGTTTTTTCGATTTTGATGTAAACGTGTTTGTGATTGAATAGGTAACCAAATTTTTTTTCTCTATTCGGTCTATTTCCTCTTCAAAATTAGGATACAAGGATAGATCCGGGTCATCAGGTATGTAGTCGTAAACAATCTGAGGCCTTATAGAATGCTTGATCTTGTCGATGCCTTTGCCGTTTAAACGGTATATATGAAAGAGTTCTGTGGAAAGATCTAGCCTTACATCATATAGTTCCCTATGCAATTTCCAATCATTTTCCGCAGAGGTAGTTTCGTCTTCATTAATACGCCAGGCGGTTTCTCGCACACCAAAAGAAGGCTCAAAAGTGAAATAATGTTTATATCTTAATGGTAGATAGAGCCGAGGATATACATCAACCCGGTGGCCTTTTGTGCCATCTTCCCTGAAAAAGTACGTATATTCAGAGTTGAGATCAAAATAAGAAAGGTTATTTAAAAGCCGCTGCTTTGAAGCATTAAATTCGATAAACGGGAGTTTCTGCAAGGTAGTATCCGTACCCCCTTGGCGCCGGGCTATGACATCGTCATACCAGCGTACTCCAGCATTCAGGTTATAATTAGTCCAGCTTCTGCTTAGATTCAGTCTGTTAATCCTTACCGGATCATCATACTCATCGAGGTCCCTGCCGAATGTTTTGTGAAAATACTTATCTGTTTTATCAAACCCTGTGTATCCGCCCTTAAATTCATGAAGGTAATCCTGGTCGCTTACAACATCTATGTCAAGTTTTAGAGAGAAATCAAATGGCATTGACTGATCGTGCTTCATTCTAAACCAATAGCGGTCAGCATTTGGGCGAGATCCAGTGACATTTTCAAATGCCCAGTCTTTTGAACTTGGTGTACCATCATCCACCTTCTTGTCATCGAGAAAGTCGAACATCAGGGTCCCTTTTGAGCTTTCGTCTAAAACATAACGGTATTCCAAGCCGAGGTTTTCTCCACGACGTCCCATATGGTGTAGATAGAATGTGGCATCTGAGCTTTCATTTATTGCCCAGTAAAAAGGCTGGATATATTCTTCCCATTTTCGATCTGAATACCCAATCCGTGGTGGTAGTAAGCCAGATTGGCGCTTTAATTTTGCAGGAAAAAAAAGGAAAGGAGTGTATAAAACAGGCACTTTTTTTGCCCATAGAGCAGCATGCTTTACAAAACCGTAGCCTTCTATTGTAACCTTAAGATTTCTTCCGGTTATCTTCCATGCCGGTTTGTCGCTGTCACATGTTGTAATGCTGGCCTTGTCGACAGCATATGAATCTTTGCCAATTTTTTGAATTTTATCGCCTTTTATATAAAAATGGTTTTCTTTGATAAAAATGGTTCCATTATATATAGTTCCAGTCTCTGCCTCTAAATTCATCTCCATGCTTGTTCCAGTCAGGGTATCTTCTCCTGCTGTCATGATCACATGGCCTTTTGCATATACCTTCATAGTTTTTTGATCAAAACGGATAAAAGCAGCAGTAAGTTTTTTATCCTCTTTGGTGATCATTACATTACCTTTTCCAATATAGTAGCCAGCTTTATCGTCATAATTTATTTCGTCTGCAACAATATGCCATGGTTTTTTAGGATCATTGGTGAGAAGTTGATTTCTATTCTCTGCCAAAGAATACGCAGGAATTGAAAGTAGGATGACGAAAGCAAGGAAAAGGTCGCAAATGGTACTGTAGGTGTTACAGAAGGATCCTGATGATAGGATATAGGGTCTCATCCATCTGTAACCAAAAAGGCGGCATTTGTCCCGCGGTTTATTCTGAAACATTAAGTCCTGTTTTTGAATTAAGGGAATGAACACAGCTACCTGGGTTGTCAGGTTTACGCCCGCCTGCCCTGATTATATCGTTCCAGGCGGGGTTCGAGGTTTCCCGATAAAATCGGGATTGGCTACTTTGTGCTCTTCATAACCGCCAGACGGACACGCCTTCCAGACGACGGGCAGATTTTTTAAAATAGTTGATGCATCAATGATCCGTCAGCATCTTGTGCTTGACTCCTCAGTAAATGACCCCGAAACTTCCTCTCGGCAGGTGGCCAGACCTCAATATCTTTCCCGCCGGGGCGGGATTCAATCTTCATCATTTTTTAACCGCGTACCATGAGCCCTGGAACTTTGAGTGGTTACAGTAGCTTTTCTCTTTTCAGGTCTGAAATAAAGCAAGATCAAGCCCAAGATAAACATAAAGACAGAAAGAATCTGGCCCATGGTTATAAAAGGAAAGATAAAGCCAAGCTGTGGATCTGGTTCTCGGAAGAACTCGATAAAAAAACGGAAGATGCTATAAAGGATGAGAAATAAACAGAAAACTGTTCCTTTTTTAAAATGGAAATCCTTTATCCACCACAGAACTATAAACAGGAGAATCCCTTCAAGGAACAACTCGTACAATTGAGAGGGATGCCTTGGAAGAACTCCACCTGATGGAAAGATCATGCCCCAGGGGAGATTAGTGACTCTACCATAGAGCTCTGCATTAATAAAGTTACCAAGCCTTCCAAGACCTAACCCGATAGGAGCAGTGACAGAAATAAGATCAGCAAATTCCCAGAAACTGGCTTTGTGTTTTTTTACGAAAATGAGGCCGGAGAAGACAATGCCTATTAATCCGCCATGAAAGGACATCCCTCCTTCCCATACGGCAAACAGTGTTAATGGATGACTGAGATAAAAAGGAAGATTGTAAAATACAACATAGCCGAGGCGTGCGCCAATAATAAGGCCGATTATCAGAAATAAAAAAAGATCATTTACTGTGTTTATATCGATAGATAACTTTTTTTTTCTTATTTGATATTTTACTAGAAAATAAGAGGCCAGAAAGGCAAGGATATACATGACTCCATACCAACGTATCTGAAGGGGGCCAATTTTTATTATTGTTGGATTTATTGTTGGATAATGTAGCATTATGGGTATAAATTATATGTGTAAAAGTGTCTAAGGTTAATGAATTAAATCATTGTATCTTTAGCTCACCTGCAATTTTAGGCACGTATAAGATATTTATTTAACACAATAGACACAATAGACAAGAGAAAAAAATCTAAAATTTTGGCAGAACTGTTGCGATTGCATCTTCTTAATATTACGGGTAATATTTAGTGGCAAAATAGTCCTTTCTAAATTATGCATATAAAATCCCGAAATATTGAGAAGATATTCACGATTTTGTAATTGCTCAAAATCCTGTGGAAATTTATTGCTTCTTTAGGGCATGAGTATCTTTTTTTGCTTATACCCTTAAATATAACTTAAGATTAGTGGTCGTTTCAAAATTAGGTAATATAGACGGATCATATGATTCTAAGGCCAAGTTGCCCTTCGGCCTCGAGTCGTTCGACCTGGAGGCTCTCGACAGGCTCAGGGCCGAGAGGCTATTACCCAATTTTGAAACGACATGGCAAGGCGCCCTATTAGAAGGGCATAACAAAAAAAGACACCCATGCCCTTCCTTAATTAATTGAGCAGATACGATATTTTCAAATTCAATAAGGCATACACCTGGTTTATGCTTAGATGCCAGAATTGGTTCATTTTGGATGAAAAGTAGCCAAATCTCATAACCATGTTTGGGGTCGGTCATGAGAACCCCAAGTAAGGCATATTCTGGTGATGATTTAAAGCTCATATTGGACAGATATTTTATTCCTTTTTAAAATATTCCAAATTGGAATAAACCTCAACAAAAATCTACTACTCGTTACTTATTTTTAATCACCGATCTCCCAACTCTGGATATCTGAAAGTGGGTTAAAAAAAAGAAAGCAAGATTGTTTATCAAGGGAGAGGTACCCCTAAAAATGGCCAAGCAGTAGTGATTTCATAAGTTTACTAAAATATCC
>JAFDHR010000331.1 GCA_019308645.1 Deltaproteobacteria bacterium | reverse complement strand
TTTACTTCCAGGGGTACAGCCAGGTGATTTATGGATGGAAAGCGGTCGATGGGATTATTATGGGCCAGAGCTTTTAAGGTTCAAAGATCGACACAAAAGAGAATCATGCCTGGGCCCCACCCACGAAGAGGTGATTACTGACCTGGCGCGGAGGGAAATCCATTCATACAAACAACTGCCTATTAACCTGTATCAGATCCAGACGAAGTTCAGGGATGAAATTCGGCCGAGATTCGGCATCATGAGAGCACGGGAATTTATTATGAAAGATGCCTATAGCTTTGACATAGATGAAGAGGGCGCCAATCTGAGCTATGAAAAAATGTATGCTGCTTACGAGGCTATCTTTAAAAGATGCGGTCTAAAGTTTCGGGCAGTCGAGGCAGATACAGGACCTATAGGTGGTAGCTTTTCTCACGAATTCATGGTCTTATCAGATACTGGTGAAGATGATATTGTAAGCTGTCAGGATTGTAAGTATGCATCTAACTTAGAAAAAGCCGAGGTAAGAATACGGGAGTCTGATTCTAAAAATATTGAGAAAGAAGAAGGCCTACAAATCGTAGATACACCTGAAATGAGAACCATAGACGAGGTGACTAAATTTTTATCCATTGGTCCTGAAAAACTGGTAAAAACCCTCATCTATCAAACTGAGCATGGACCAATAGCTGCTTTAGTAAGAGGAGATTATGACCTGAATGAAACCAAACTAAGAAATGTACTCAATGTTCAAGAGCTTAATATGGCGGATCCAGAAACTGTATTTGATGTAACTGGTGCCCCAATGGGATTTGCAGGGGCTATTGGCTTAAAGGTACGGATACTTGCTGATTTTGCCATTAAGGAAATGAAAAATATGGTAATGGGGGCAAATAAGAATGATAAGCATGTCCTCAATGTAAATGAAGGCAGGGATTTTCAGGTAGAGCAATATGCAGATTTAAGAATGATAACTTCATCTGATCCGTGTCCTCGGTGTGGAGGGAATCTACTATTTGGTAAGGGAATAGAGGTTGGCCAGGTCTTTAAGTTAGGGACCAAATATTCTACAGCCCTTAAGGCCAACTTTCTGGATAAGAATGGCCAGGAAATTCCGATTATTATGGGATGTTATGGTATAGGTATCGGCAGAGTCGTTGCAGCAATTATTGAACAAAGTCGCGACGAGAACGGTATTATATTTCCTATATCGATTTCTCCTTTTGAGGTAACCATCCTGCCCCTTGAAATACATGAAGCCACTGTGAGAAAAGTGGCTGAAAATTTATATCAGCATCTAACCAATTTGGGCCTTGCAGTCTTTCTCGACGATAGGGATGAAAGGCCAGGCTTCAAGCTCAAGGATGCTGATCTTTTAGGCATACCTGTAAGGGCTGCGGTCAGTTTAAGAACACTTAAAAGTGATTCTATTGAGATTAAGTTACGTTCGAAGCCAGATCTCAGATTTCTATCTATAGACAAAACCCCCGAAGCGATAAAGGAGGTTGTCCAAGGCCTCTATGATTCGCTTAAATAACATAACCTCAGAAATTCTCTCGTATCATCCTATCGCAGATATAGGTCTGATTGAAAAGGCATACGTATATTCGGCCAAGGTTCACAAGGGACAAGTCCGTTTATCAGGAGAGCCTTACCTTACCCACCCCTTAGAAGTTGCTGGAATTCTTACCAAAATGAAAATGGATGAGGTTAGCGTCGCCTCCGGTCTTCTTCACGACACAGTTGAGGATACATTAACTGAGTTATCAGACATTGAACAAATGTTTGGTAAAGAGGTGGCAGGCATAGTAGATGGTGTAACAAAGATCAGCAAGATACATTTTTTAAGCAAAGAGGTACAGCAGGCAGAAAATATACGAAAGATGATTCTTGCTATGTCTTCTGATCTCAGGGTAATTATCGTTAAACTGGCAGATCGATTACATAATATGCAGACCCTTGGCTTTCAACCACCTGAAAGACAGGAAGCTATTGCAAGGGAAACGCTTGATATTTATGCACCTCTTGCAGGAAGGATGGGTATTTACTGGCTGAAATCAACCCTGGAGGATCTATCCTTTTTTTATCTCGAGCCAAAAATTTACAAGGATATAAGGTTAGGCATTGCCCAGAGGCAAGAGGGGCAGGAAAAATTTATTCGAGAGATAAAAGAAATTCTAAGAGATAAAAGAAATTCTATCCAGAAAATTAAGTGAGGCCAATATAAAAGCCACGATAAAAGGGAGACATAAGCATTTTTATAGCATTTATCAAAAGATGATGGAGCAGGATCTGAATATAGACCAGGTATATGATATCCTGGCATTCAGGATAATAGTAAATTCTGTAAAGGACTGCTATGAGGTTTTAGGCCTGATCCATTCCATGTGGAACCCTGTAACAGGTCGTTTTAAAGATTATATCTCTCTACCCAAGGCCAATATGTATCAGTCTTTGCATACCGCAGTAATTAGCCCTCTGGGTGAAAGAATGGAGATACAGATAAGAACATGGGATATGGACAGAATCGCCGAAGAGGGAATTGCTGCTCACTGGAGATATAAAGAAGGATATGAATCAGGCAAAGAAACGCATACTCAATATGCATGGATGAAGCAGTTGCTGGAATGGCAGAAAAGCCTGACTGACCCAAAGGAATTTTTAGAAACAGTGAGGCTGGATCTTTTTAGCAATGAGGTCTATGTTTTTACGCCTAAAGGTGAGGTAAAGGAACTTCCCAAGGGAGCAACCCCTATTGATTTTGCTTATAGTATCCACTCAGAGATTGGGAATAGATGTATAGGTGCTAAGATAAACGAAAAAATAGTCCGCTTAACCCATCAGCTTCAAAATGGAGATATAATTCAGATTCTTACCTCAAAAAATCATAAACCCAGTAAGGATTGGCTAAAGTTTGTAAAGACATCTACTGCCAAGACCAGGATTAGACAATGGATAAAAAAAGAAGAAAGGATAGAGAGTATAACTATCGGAAGAGACATCCTGGAAAAAGAGCTTAAAAAATTTAATTTAAATTTAAACAAACATTTCAGCAGCGAGCAGCTTTTAGATGTGGTCCATAAATTTTCATTAAACAGTGTAGACGATCTTTTGGCTAATATTGGTTATGGTAAAGTCTCAGCAAAGCAGGTTCTTAACCGACTCGTTCCCCATTTAGGGATAAAAGAAGATAAGACAGAGGGACTTGTCCAGAAGATAGTTCACAAGATAAAGAGAAAAAAAGGAGACACTGGGATTAAGGTTAAGGGGATGAGTGATATGCTTATTCGCTTTGCAAAGTGTTGCCACCCACTAGCCGGCGAATCAGTTATAGGTTATATTACCAGGGGAAGAGGAGTCACCATTCATTCAAAAAAGTGCCGGCACATTCAAGATGTTGACCCAGATCGGTTAGTAGAAGTAGAATGGGAACCTTCCGAAGATATGACTTATTTAGCAAAATTAAAGGTTACCAATATCGCTAAAAAGGGTATGCTATCGACTTTAAGTGCTATATTTACGCAAAGCGAGGCTAATATTTTAGACGCAAATGTGCAGACAACTATTGATAAAAAGGGAATATCCACCTTCACTATTGAAATCTCTGATTTCGCTCAATTAAGAGATATTATCTCAAAAATAAAAAAGATTAAGGAGGTCCTCAAGGTAGAGCGAATTTGAAAAAACAGCAGGAAGTATGGAGTAGGCAGCATGGAGGAAAAAATGTTTGATAAAAACTGCTTATTGCTTACTGCCTACTGCTTACTTATATGCCAGTTCGGACCTTAAACACCTCGTGCATACTGTGATTTTTTTGGTCTGTCCTTTTACTTTAACCCTCAATGTTTGGAGATTTGGGTACCAGCGCCGTTTTGTTTTATTGTGCGCATGGCTCACATTATTGCCTGCAACCGGTCTTTTGCCGCATATTTCACACACCTTGGACATTTTATTATTTCCTTTAGTTTCCTATTTATTATTTTGTCACGGTTCACCGCAGCCCGATAGGGCGGATGGCCGGAGGCCAAGTGAGCCTTAGCGAGCGGTCCGCCCTATCGGGTAATGTCCGTTGTCCTTTGTCAGTAGTTAGTTGTACCTTCACCAGAATACCCTGCAGCTCGCTGCATGTGCGACGCGTGTGCTGCGGGGAGCTTCATTGTTAACCAATTATGTGATGTAAAACTCTTTTTACCTATTTAAATGGGTTAACGAATTGTGCGGTTTTTGCTACAAACCACTGACAACTATCAACAGACATCACCATTTAACAGATTTTCCCATTTTTAGCAACTCACCAATGAGAATATCCACCTCGTTTGTTATCAGATCATATGCATTGCTTAGGGGAGGACTAAAGATAGTTTCATATTGAGATATTCTTGCTAAAGGAATTTCTTCGCCTATCATCAGAAGAACTTTCTCACCTATCCTGCTGACCTCCCGTGGACCCAACATTTGGACACCAAGCAAGGTCTGTTTATTTGAATCAGCAATCAACTTAGCCCAGAAACCCTCCCCGTTAAACATTTTCTTTCGAGTTGTCGCCTTTCTAACGATTGATAAAACCTCCAGGCCCTCTTTCTTGGCTACAGTTTCTTTTATCCCGGCAGATACAACAGTAGTTCCAAAAATTTCCGCCCCGAAGGTATTTAATGATCCTAAAAAAGGCACAATATTATCGAAGTGAATATTCCGTCCAATGACCCTTCCATTCCTATTGGAATGAGTTGCCAAGGCGGTAATTGTTTTTTCTCCATTTAACATATTCCATCCCTCAATGCAATCTCCAGCCGCATAAATAGAGGGATCACTTGTTTGAAGGTATTGATTCACCTCAATACCTCCGGTTTTACCAATCTTTAATCCAGCATTTCGTGCCAGCTCCACATCTGGAATAATGCCTTTGGCCACAAGAACCCAATCTGCCTCAACTGTTTCACCGTTTGAGAGAAAGAGTTTGATCCCATTCTTCCCAGGCTCTGCTCTAACAACAGATGTGGAAAAATACAGTGAAATCCCTTCATTTTTTACAACAGAATGGAATTTTTCACCCATATCAGGATCAAGTTGCTGGGAAAGGAGACTTGCAGAGGATACTATCATAGAAACAGACGAATACCCCTTTTTTATCAGTGTTTCAGCCATCTCTAACCCTATTATGCCTCCGCCAAGGATAACAGCTCTTTTTCCTTCGGGCATGATTGATTCTATCTTTTTAGCATACTTTAATTCTGTGGTAAGATATTGAACCTTATCTCCAGCTAACCCCGGAATATCCGGTATTTTAATGCTGGCCCCAGTATTAATTACCAATATATCATAGGATATTTCTTCTCCATCAACCTTGACAGTCTTCTTTTTTCTATCAATAGAATCAACATTCTTTTCTGTATGCAATCCTATCCTCTTTTTCTCAAACCATGGAGGTGTCGCATAAAACATATCATCAAAGGATAATATATAGTACTATCCCTTCTTGTATAAATATCAATCTGTGCAGGGTTACCCAGAACCCTTAGGGTATTTGCACCGACAATACATGCACCACCGCCACCAACCATAACAATCTTCACTTTCGTCTCCTTTTTTTACGTTGATTTCTATTGCTATTTAGCCACTAAGGCAAGAAGGCCTCAGGATTAGACAATTTGCAATTTAAAATTGATAATTTATAATTTTTTTATTTACCCTTTGTGTCTTAGTGACTTTGTGGCGAAATAGTTGAGATTTTTTTATTTGACGGGTAAGATATACTCCATAAATTCTGCAATGCAAGAAAAAAATAAAAGGAGGCCTCTTGCCATTAGAATTTCACTCCCTAAGTCATGGCCGGATTGCATTTGGCTTTTTTAACATTGAAAGCGATCTTCTCCTCTTGGAGAAATACTTCTTTTTTGCCCATTTCTTCTGCGATACGGTAGAAAAAATTGCTTCATGGCAAGGCCATGAGGTTGGCAAAATTGCCTTACCGGGCTATGTAATCGAGAGATCTGGGGATATAGGCAACCTTATGGGTGCAATCCATGGTATAGATCTAAGAGGCTTTATAGGAGCTGTTTATCAACTTTTTCCGTTTCCTCAGAGTCCTGAGGAATTCAAGCAAAAATTGGATGGAAAA
>JAFDHR010000330.1 GCA_019308645.1 Deltaproteobacteria bacterium | reverse complement strand
GCATGTACTGAGCGGTTCCAGCGGAGGGATCGTGAGCCAGTCGGATTCCCCTATGGGTGGATTAGGGCTCTCGCCAGCCTTTCCTGTAGGGGCAAGCCGTAAGGTCATGAAGGCCCATGAGCCAATCCTGGTAGACTTTGGAACATGTTACCATGGTTATCAGGCAGATGAGACCCGTATGTTTTCTATCGGGGAAATGGAAGATACATTTATCGACGCGTACAAGATATGCCAGGAGATCCACGATGCCGTCCTGGAAGAGACACGGCCTGGGGCAGACTGTGAGGCTATCTTTCAGCATACTCTCCAGCTTGCAGAGAAACTGGGATATAAAAATAGTTACTTAGGGCCCCCCGGACTTCAGACTCGTTTTGTTGGCCACGGTATTGGCCTGGAACTCAATGAATTTCCCTTCCTGGCTCAGGGCCACTCCTACTCTCTGGAAGAAGGGATGACCTTTGCTGTGGAGCCAAAGATCGTCTTTCCTGGAGAAGGTTCAGTAGGATTAGAAAATACGGTGGTTGTCACCCAGGATGGCTACGATATTCTTACTCCATTAGAGCAGGACATCCTTAAGGTATAAGCGTATCGTTAAAGCCCTACGCGTTTGTTTTACCAGGAATCTTTTTCCCAGGATTTTCATTAAGGGCCTTCAAGGCAAGCATAAGTGCATGGGTCCCTAAACGACCGTGTCCCTGTGCCTTGACCTCAAGGTACAGTTTATGGACCAGGGCTAATCCTGGTAATGACAGGCCAACTCCATCAGCCTCCTGCAGGGCAATGTCCATATCCTTGATAAAATGCTCCACAACAAAACCGGGTTCATAGTTTCCGGATACGATACGCGGCCCCAAATTGTTAATAGACCAACACGAGGCCGCACCTTTACCGATGATATCGATTACGGACTGTAGATCAAGGCCGGCCTTATCCGCATATAGCAGAGATTCACACACCCCAATCATGGTTCCGGCAACAAGGATCTGATTGCACATTTTTGTGTGCTGCCCTGCTCCCGAACCTCCCATGTAAGAGATGGTCTGCCCCATTAACTGAAACAACGGGAGGACTGTATTAAAGTCCTCTTTATTTCCCCCTACCATAATGGCAAGGGTTGCATTCCGAGCACCGATATCGCCGCCTGACACAGGAGCATCGAGACTATTAATACCCCGTTCTTCAGCAGTCCTGGCAATGGTTTGCGCCAAACTGGGTCGACTGGTGGTCATATCTACAACAATCCGGCAGGGACCATCAGTAGAAAAAATTCCATTTTCTCCCAGGCACACTTCTTCTACATCGCCAGGAAAGGCAACCATGGTGAACACTATTTCAGAATTGTCTGCAACTTCAGCCGGGGATTCACACCAATGGGCCCCGCTGTTGATCAACGATTCTGCCTTGCCTTTGGTACGGTTAAATATATAAAGTTCATGTTCAGCCGCCTGCAAATGACCGGCCATTGACCCGCCCATAATACCGGTACCAATCCATCCAATTTTCATCATATTGCTCCTTTTTTTTATTGATAAAAGGCTTCTTGGTCTTTAAAAAATGAAACCGCTATGGGTACTCTTCTCTTCCAACATCCTCCCAAGTATCTCCTTCAACAGTTTTCCGGCCACCATCCCTGTAATCTTCAGAGGGTCAAGCTCTGGATTCAATTCCACAATGTCAGCTCCAACTAAGTTCCCTTTCAGGTTCTGAATTATTTCCACAACATCCCGTGTACTCATTCCTCCGGGTTCGTGATGCGAAACCCCGGGTGCAAATGCCGGGTCTAAACAATCCATATCCAGTGACAGGTATACAGGTCCGGTAAACGTTAGCTCGTTTATCCTGGTTTTCTCAATCATCTCGAGCATCTCTACATTGAATCGTTTCGCCTGCTCACGTTGATGGCCTGTGATTGATCTCACGCCCACTTGCACCAGTCGCTGCACGAGATTTTCTTCCATTATCCGGGCAAATTGACATGCGTGAGAATAACGATTGTGATGAAGCTCATCATAGAGATCTGGATGCGCATCCAATTGCAAGATACTAAGTTCGCTATACTTTCTTCCATATGCGCGCATGATTGGATATGTTATTGAGTGATCGCCACCCAGTGATACCACCCGTGCTTTTCTCTTTAGCAATTCCGTTATTGCGCCTTCAATTGTGGCAAATGCCGTCTTTATATCTGAATCTGAGAGCACCAGGTCATCTAAGACTTTCCATCCGGACATTTCGCCCAGGTCAATCCCTTTCTCTGTCCACATGTTTGTTGACTCGCTAAAAAGCGCTTCGCGGATATGCACAGGGGCTAAGGCTGGCCCTCGTCGAAATGACGAGTTTCTGTCGAGTGGTATACCCAGCAGTGCTATCTCGCCGGATTGCAGCCCCCTATTCTTTGACATCTTCCCCATGCTCAACAATCCTCTCTATCAATCGGATGTTCCGTTTCCGATATTCGTCTAACAGGTTTTCATAGCACCCTTGTACTCGGCCAATAAATTCGGGAGGACAGATTCCCTTTTGCTTGAAATGTCCGCTCATTATCTGTCTGGCGACAATCGAACAGGTATACCCTGTGGTGCGTGCCATTGAGGTTGTTCGGGTTTCCTCATCGTATCTATCCAGCAAATAATAGGTATAGCGAAGTCTTTTCCCCTTCCTCTGTCCCTCCATCACAATCTGCATTACTGTGAAATCTGCCTCATCTTGTTTCAGCCGCCACTGGTCAAAGAGCAGTTTGGACGTTACAGAGACGGGTTTTATCTTCTGTCCGTCTACCTCGATTGGTGTAGTGCTTAAGAAGCCACTTTCTCTGAAGATTCGTATCACATTGGCATGACCGGGGTATCGAAGGGTTTTCTCACGCATAAAAGGAATATCCAAGGTCTTTCTTAGTGTTCTCAAGCCGTCTGTGTTGAACGCCTCTAATGTACCAACTTCCGGAAAGTCAATCAGCTCGATCTCTGAGAGAGCGGGGCGGACAACTTCCTCATTATACTCCACAAACCGTGCAGGACGAATGTACTCTTCCAGTACATCCAATGGCGAGAATACGGCCTTGTACTCAAACGGCCACTCACGCAGAAGGGGTAATCCTCCCACATAACATACATATCGATCTGTTTGATCCAGCAGATCGAATACATGTCCCGCAATAATGTTACACAAACCAGGGGCCACCCCGCAATCAACTATCGCTGTAACCCCTTGAGACTTGGCCAATTCGTCAAGCAAGAAAGGTTCCTCGCTAAAGAAGGATATATCCACAACATCCTTTCCCGCCTCGATGACGTTCTGTAACGTGGAACAGCACTGATGACCAGATCGCTATCGGCTACGATAGAAGAGATGATTCCCTTGTCTTGAAGGTTAGCCTGAATTCCTTCTACCGCCGCTTTTGCTTTTACTTTTTCCAATACCTTCTGGCTGCGATCCACAACCTTTACACTCATACCTTGCTCTTGAGACAGGTCTTCGGCAATCGTACTGCCAACCATACCAGCACCCAGCACAACAATCCTCATCGGTTCCTCCGAAAATTAGTTTTGTCTTTTTCGCACACACCTTTTCAACGTGCAGGTAAGCTAATGTCATGAAAGGCTGAAAACCAAGAATGGCGACAGCGATTTTCCACACAAAACACTAGAAATCACCACGGATTAACCCATCAGCCTCACACAATGGTTCGGTAATTAATCATGTTTTTGAATACCTAGAACAATACCCTATTGTGTGAGAATTACTGTTTTAAGTCAATCACATATCGCCAACCCCCTTATATTGCGACATTAACAGGTGTGAGCGTTAGAATTTTTTTCAAATCACATAGGTATATCTCTGCCAGCAGTCCCTTTTTCTCTGCTGAATTCCAAAAAACTGGTTGACATATTGATTTTATCATGTATTATTGAAGTACCATAATGGATAAACCATAATGGATAAACCATAATGGATATACAATAATGATAATAAAATACGTTACTGTTCAGGTTCAAGGTTCAAGGTTCAAGGTTCAAGGTTAGAGAGATAAAATACTGTCGAATCATCAATCTAAACCATTTGGTTTCGATTTAAAGATAACTGAGGAGTTCATCCGATTCTTGCCACAAGCCATGCTGTATTGCATGGATGTCAACCGTGAACCCCGCCTGCCGTCCGGCGGGCAGGCTTGAACGGTGAACCCGACAACCTGAGTATTACCAAAATAATAGCCCAATCATATAAAAAGACAAACATCATGAGTAATCCTTTTTACTTACAGGAACTGCCTGTGGATGCTCCTTTCTGCAATAGAGGTGAAGAGCTTAAGGAACTACAATCCTATGCAGAAGCAAAAGCGAATATCGTTCTTTTTTCGCCTCGGCGCTATGGCAAAACGTCTCTTATCAGACGTGTTCAAAAAAGACTTTCAAATAAGGGGGCTATTACCATCTTTGTTGATTTTTTTGGCATTGCTTCTGTAGACGACGTTGCAGCCAGGTTGGCTAAGGCGGTCTTTATAGCTACGCATCAAAAAGAGCCCTTATGGAGGACAGCTCTTCGGACAATAAAATCATTTCGACCTGTTCTTAAGCCGGATGCTGAATCCGGGATGTCATTCAGTGTTGAGCCTTCATCAGCAGAGAAAAGCGGCTTGGGGCTTCTTGA
>JAFDHR010000329.1 GCA_019308645.1 Deltaproteobacteria bacterium | reverse complement strand
TAGGTATGCAACAAGCACAGAACAGATACCACCAAGGGTAAGATGAAAGTAATCAAAACGTCCCGAGAGTAAAATCCAGAAGGCAAAGAGAATAAAGAAGGTGAGAATAAAATTTCGTAGCGCTAATCGTGATTTCTTAGCACTCAACAGGAGAGCCTTGGCTTCTCGTTTCTCTGTGAGGGATTTTGTTTCACTGGTGAACTTTGCAGAAGTGTATAATAATTCCCTGGCCTCTTCTCTGGCCTTTTCGCTATTTTTTCCTTTCTCAAGAATCTCAAAGGCCTTATACACGGCCTGCACCAATACCGTAACTTCCATATCTAATCCTTTTTCAACTATTCAGCCACAAATTATCACGAACAATTACTTCATTTCCATTTGTGTCCCTGGCCCAGACCTGGCTTTGAAAGAGTGGGTTTATATCCATAGATATCCAAATCCTTACAAAGCATGATAATACTACTGTGTCGTCGCGCCAGGGCAGGCCATTCGTGGCTGAATTTACATCCTTTTTACCTTAAGGAATAATCAAAACAGGCACGGTAGATTCCTCTGCTACCCGATAGCACGTACTCCCTGAGAAGATTTCCCTAAAGATGCCCTTTGAGTCATATCCCATCGCAATAAGGCTGGCATTATAGTCTTTTGCCGCTAATAAAATCTCTTCTGGTGTCTTGCCAGCATAAATATGAGATTCAGCATCTATTTTTTCCTCTAAGCAGATCTCTCTAATCTCCTCAACCCTGTCCCTGATTTGCCTGATAGCCTTAACAGTCGGTTTTTCACTCAATACATATACTGCGTCTATTAGTCCTACAAGTGCCTTCACGCCTATAATATAAAGCAATGTCCTTTGAGTTGAATCAGACCAGTTGATAGCAAGAATTATATTATCAAACAAGCCTTTTGTGGAAAAACTCCCTTCCTCACCATTTTCATGAATAAGCAGGAGGGGAAGACGAGTATTTTTTATCAGATTTCTCACTACAGAGCCTTTCAACATCTTTCTCTTTTCTCTATTGAGGTGAGCTACAATAAAGGATGCATTCTCTTTATTGGCTGAATCTAAAATTCTTGGAATAAGCGGTCCTGATCCCTTATCTCTCTTAAGGTTTATTCCATGCTCAAATAACTTCTCCTTCAATCCCTGCGGAAGGCTCTCGGAGAAAAGGATAATTTCCTCGAGTCCAATCTTCTTTATATCCAGCAATCCTTCAAGTAGATCATAGGTTGGCTCTTTTAGGTAGGTTATGCAGAGGATTTTCTTTATTCTTACAAGCACTACTATTTATCCTCAGCTGGTACAATCAAGACAGGTAATTCCGACTTATCTGCGAGAGAATGGGCCGCACTTCCTGACCATTTCTCCTTCCAGACACTCTTCCTTTTTGATCCCAGAACAATCATAGTGGTTCTGTGCTCAGAGGCTGCTTTCTGAATCTGCTCCTCAATTTTACCAATATAAAGATGTGGTCGTGCATCAAATCTTTCATTAACGAGAACATCGCATACTTCATCCAATCTCTTTTTATTACCCCTTTCTAATTTATGTGCCTCCATCTTGGATATTTTGGCAACATCCTTTTCGCTCATCACATGAATGATATCAACTCTCTTCACCGCACCTTTTAAAGCAAGGACATAGTCAAGAACCTTT
Organism: Deltaproteobacteria bacterium; assembly: GCA_019308645.1. The sequence continues at coordinate 4,246 of JAFDHR010000329.1, read as the reverse complement.
TCCGAAGATACTGACCAATCAAGCCCTAAAAGGAGTCTCTCAAATGGGTTCTCACCCACCTTTCCAGACTGTGACAGATAATTATATATCAAGACCGGCTTAACAGCTCTCCTCAGGAGGTCCGATGTTTCTGAACCGGCATAAAGTTCCTCAAATTTACCCCTTTTCCTTCGAGCAGTTACAATGAGATCCACTTTTTCAATTTCTGTAACAGAGAGGATTTTGGGTATGATATTGCCAATGGCTATATGGGCCACAACCTCCATCCCTTCCTCAAACAGAGTTTCCGCCCAATCAATAAACCGAATATCAGCTATTTCACGTAGTTTCCGCTCTTCCTGCTTTAGATAACCTGCACCCCTCCTCATGGCTACTTTTTCCCTGGATATTACATGGAGAAAAACCACATCGTTCATGCCTGCCTTTCTAAGCACCATCAATGATTGTAAGGCATCTAACCATAACTCCTCAAATTCGGAAACAAAAAGTATCTTTGAAATTTTCATAACATCTCCCAATTCCTCTTAATTTAGATCAGGCGTAACTACTCAGCCGCAGATTAACGCTGATTACCGCTGATTTTTTTTCTTTTATTATGATATACAAACCTGCCTGTGCGTTGCACCTGTCTGCCGTGTCGGCACAGGCAGGCGCAGACAGGTCACTTGAATTCTGGTTTTCTGCCAAAATTCAATAATAAGCCAACCTCAATATTTGTTTCCTGCCCGCCACCTGCCCGCCATCAGCTGCGCTTCAGGCGCTTGCAGGCGGGTCGGCTTCGCCCTGAGGCGAGGCGAAGTAATTGATTAATTGAGCTTCATGTGTTGTGTCAAGTGTATGGATTGCTCATTATTCACCCTGTTAAATGATTTTCTATTCTATTTGAATAATGTTTCTTAATCAGGCAATGATAGTTGTAGAACTTAGTAAAATATTTGTACTATTTAACAGGGTATACTTCATAAAAACTCTTAAGAATGATATCCGTAATTTCTTTGTGTTTAAATCTATCTGCGTTCATCTGCGTGAACCTGCCCGCCGTCTGGCAGGCGGGTCTGTGGCCAAATAGTTAAATCAGCCTAAAATTTTCTTTAATATTTCAGCCAGATCTTCGGGCTCTACTGGTTTTTCAAGATATGCCTGAGGTTCTGGTACGGTTTCATCACCAAATTCAGTCAAGGCCGCCTGGGATCTAAGAAATGTCCTTTTAGAAACACCGGAAAGCATAACAATCGGGATGTCTTTCAAGGATGGATTGTGCTTTAACTCATGATACATTTTAATACCACTCTCCCTTGGCATCAATATATCCAGGATAATTAGATCTGGCCTCTCCTTTTTGACCTTTTCCATCCCCTCCGCGCCATCTATTGCCATGATTGGTATATAATCATTTTCCTCCAGAACAGTTGTAACAAATGTTCTTATATCGGCATCATCCTCAACATTGAGTACCTTTTTTGCCATATTACATCCTCCAATTAATAGAGTTTTTTGAGTTTGTTGTGTTTATTGGGTTTGGGACACATCATGCAAGCAGCAAGGAATATAAAATCTGCTTACCGCCTACTGCTTACTTCTTTTTGCTACCTCTTGATATGGTAAATAGATTGTAAATGTGGCTCCACTCCCTCTTTTAGAGGCTACGTTTATTTTCCCTCCATTCTCTTTGATTATCTTTTCGGTTACCAATAAGCCTAATCCGGTCCCTCTCTCTCCTTTGGTGCTAAAAAGAGAGGAAAAAACTTTTTCCCTTGTCTCTTCATCCATCCCCATCCCGTTATCAGTCACCTCGAACTTTATTATATGATTTTTATCGATTGCTGAAGTTACCTTAACCTGCCAGTGTTTTTTTGATGTGGAATCAAAGATGCAGGCATCGATGGCATTAGAAACAAGATTCAATAGAGATCTATGGATAGCCTTCGGATCTATAAATACCTCGCCTAATAAAGGATCAAGATCTGTTTCTATTTCAATATTACCCTCTCTCGCCCTTGATTCCATAAGGGCAGATACCTCTTTTACTATCTCATTAGGAAAGCAATTCTCTTTTTCTGGTTTGCGCTCCTTAGAGTAAGCAAGCAAATCAAGAACTAAGTCTGAAATCCTGCCTACATTCCTCTCGATCATTGTCCAGCCGTTTTTTATCTTATCTGTATCACTCTTGTCAAGCGCAACATTTAATACATAGGTGCCACCTTTAAGTCCATTTAAAATATTCTTGATATAGTGTGCAAGACCTGCCACAGTCTGCCCTGTGGCCGCCAATCTCTCGGATGTAATCAATTCTTCCTGCAACCTCTTTATCTCTCTTAAATCCTGAAAGAAACCAACACAACCTACTACCTCATCTTCTCCATAGAGAATAGATCCTGAAAACCTTGTAGGAACAACCTCTCCATTCTTGGTGAGAATATCAATCTCCTTCCATTTTGATAGGTCGATATAATCTTTCTTTTCTAATCCAGACCTAAATTCTGAAGCTATTTCCTGCGGATAAAGCCTGTCAATATTCATCTTTCGTATTATTTCAGAACGAGCGTATCCAAATATCCCTTCTGCACCTTTATTATAGATGATAATATCACCCTTCTCATCTGTAGCGATAACAGCGTCATTCGAAGACGTAATGAGTTTATTCTGAAACTCAGCTCTCCTTTTTACCTCCTCTGTAGCAATGCTTACCATTCGCTCAAGGTCATCGGTATATGCCTTTAGCTTCTGCTTTATTGCTATCCTCTGTTCTGCTCTCTTTAAGGCAATTGAAAGTGCCTCATCCTTTATAGGCTTGTTCAGGAAATCTGAGGCATCAAGTTTAAGGGCCTCTATAGCTAAATCCATATCTCCATGGCCGGTTATCATTATAACCTCGGCATCGGGGTTTAGTTCCTTGATTCTCTTCAAGGTCTCGATCCCGTCCATGCCTGGCATCTTTATATCTGTTAAGATTATAGGCGGTGATTCCTTTCTAAATATCTCAATACCCTCTTCACCTCCTGCTGCTGCTGATACAGCATATCCATCATTTGCAAGAGAAAGGGTTAAGACCTTTCTTATCCCCTCTTCATCGTCTATGATTAAAAGTTTGGACATATCTATTATTTATAGTGTCCTTTGATAGTTGTTAGTTGTCCGTGGCTTTACTTACCTGATTCCTTGTTTGTTGCCAATTGTACTTTGAGGAAAACTGTCCCATTTGAGAACTACTTCCCATACAAGATCTGTTATTTCTTCTGCTAATTGATAAACACGAAGATTTTCAAAGCCTGTCCTCGCCATACCATTGTATCCTATCATATCTCGTTTCTAATTCAGCAACGGACAACTGACAACAATCGACTGACATTGTCCATCATTCTACAGCGGGGAATTTCAATGTGAAGGTAGTACCTTTATCTACCTCGCTTTCTATGTCTATTGTTCCACCATAGTCACTAATAATTCTGTAACTGATACTCATCCCTAATCCGGTGCCCTGGCCTACTTCTCTGGTAGTAAAAAAAGGCTCAAATATCTTATCCATTATCTCTTTTGGAATCCCTTTACCAGTATCAGATACTGTCACCACAACTTTATTATCATAAGGGAATGATTTTATTGTAAGCAATTTCTTCCATTTCTTGTCTCCCCATCTCAAGCCCTTATCATCTATGGCATACATGGCATTGGTCACTAAATTGATAAAGACCTGCTCCAGCCGGTTATGATCTGCCATAATGTAAGGCAGGTGTGGGTCAAGATCGAGCTCTACACTTATCTGGTGTACTCTTAGTTGCTGGCCCAGAACCTTGAATACGTCTTGAATAGGTTCGTTTATATTTAACTCCGTCCTGGTAAGGTCAGATTGCCTGGCAAATTCTCTCATATGCTTAATGACTTTTGAGGCCCTGTCCACATGGCTACCAATTTCTTCAGCCATGACACTCAACTCATCTTTGGGAATCTCCTCGCCCTTTTTGATCTTCTTCAAAAAGAAATCACTTGCAACCTGAATTACATTCAAGGGTTGTGTCAATTCATGTGCCATGCCTGAGGCCAGAGTTCCCAGAGTAGCGAGCTTGCTTGCCTGTACCAGCTGTGCCTCCTTTTCTACATTCTCGTTGATATCAGTTGTCGTTGCTATCACACTATCCATGCCCATATGTTTCGCATGACATGCCACAATATTCACATAAAAGGGATCTCCTCTTTTTCTGATGTGTCTCCTCCTGGGATAAAAAGCACATTGATTGTTAGTGAGTTT
>JAFDHR010000328.1 GCA_019308645.1 Deltaproteobacteria bacterium | reverse complement strand
GGTCTAAGGCGGCGGATTCTTTAGTTTCCCAGCTCGCAGTAGAAATTAAGGCTGAATTAGAAAAATTGAGAGAGCAGATTCAAAATGTGGAATAGGCGGCAAGAAGTGCCTAAAGTGCCTAAAATTTGGAATCAACTAAAGTTTAATTGCAGTCTTCTTCTAACTTTAGGCATTTTAGCTCACTTTAGGCACTTTCAATTTCAAAAACTTTAGCTCACTTAAATATGGGAGATAAAACATATGGATCCAACTTTACTTAGTATTGGCTTTGGGAATTTCATTATATCAAGAAGGGTGATAGCCATTATCTCACCATCCTCAGCACCGGTTAGACGGCTTCGCGAAGAGGCAAGAGATGATAAAAGGCTTATTGACGCAACTCAAGGCAGAAGAACACGATCAGTAATTATCACAGATAGCAATCATGTAATCTTGTCTGCTATTCAATCTGAGACAATAGCACAAAGATTTGCTCCAGACGGTACAATACGGGGTGAGGATTTGCTATAGTTGACAATAAAGAGATATGAAAGAAAAAGGACAAATTTTTGTAATAACCGCTCCCTCAGGCACTGGAAAAACCACAATAATAAAGAATATATTAGAAAAAGATGCGGGAGGAATTGGTTATTCCATTTCTCATACTACTCGAAAACCTAGAAAAGGGGAGTCTCACGGGTTACATTATTACTTTGTTGACAGAGAAAATTTTGAAAGAATGATTGAGGCTCATGAATTTGTTGAATGGGCCGTTGTCTATGATCACCTATATGGCACTTCTATTTCAAGTATAAACCGTGAATTATCCTCAGGAAAAGATCTTTTGATGGATGTTGATATTCAAGGGTCTCAAGAGATAAAAAGACAGTTTCCTGATTCTTTATCGATATTCATTCTTCCCCCATCACTAAACGTTCTTAAAGAAAGACTACAGAAGAGATCACCGAATAACAAAATGAACATGGGCCTGCGGCTAAAAAAGGCGGGAGAGGAAATTCAGAGATGTCGAGATTACGATTTCATTATTATTAATGATGATCTAAAAAAAGCTATAAAAGAAATAGAGGCAATTATTGTTGCGCAGAGGGCCAATAAAAATAGACGTTTTCCTCTCATTCAAAAGATATTCCACATGTAAAACATAACCACTCAGCCACGAATTGACACAAATGGACACTAAAAAAAGAGAATATTGCATAAAGATTTATCTTACAAGATCATTGGACTGGCCATGGAAGTTCATCTATCTTTCTTGCCCGCCATCTGGTAAGCGGGTATCTTGAATTATGGCACCCAGAGACTTGGGCATGAAAGACTTGTCCTATTAAAAAGATTATCAATTTGTGTAAATTCGTGTTTATTTGTGGCTGAATAGACCAATTATTAAGGTTTGAAATTTGCCCCAGGTTATATCCGGTATAAACGCAGTTAAGGAAAACCTTAGGAAGGGTGAAGGGATAGTTGAACTTTTCATCGCCAAGGGGAAAAAAATTGAAAGGCTGCAAGAAATCCTTGATACTGCAACTCAGAAAAAAATACCGATCAGATTTAAAGATAGGCTTTATTTAGATAAAATATCCTCTAGCTCCTCCCATCAGGGCGTAATAGCTATTTTAAACACATATCATTATCTTTATTTAGATGATTTGATAGAACGCGCCATTTCTAATACAAGTAAAGGTCTTCTCATTGCAGCTGATCACATTACTGATACAGGAAACCTTGGGTCTCTTATACGAACTGCTGAATTTTTTGGGGTTCAAGGCCTTATTTTGCCAAAGGATAGATCTGCTTCTATCACGGATGCTGTGCATAAAAGATCAGCCGGTGGATCAGCGTATCTACCTGTAACTAAAGTGGTTAATTTAGCAAGGGCTCTCAGGCAGTTAGCAGATGAAAATTTTTGGGTAGTCGGGGCAGCAGGAGAAAGCAGCACAAATATCTATGAATTTGACTGGAATAGGGATCTTGTTTTAGTAATGGGAAATGAGAGTAAAGGATTAAGTAGGGTTGTCAAAGATCAATGCCATCATCTGGTGAGCATACCAAGATTTGGCAAGCTTGCTTCTCTCAATGTATCTGTTGCTGCAGGAATTATACTTTCTGAAATAGTAAGACAAAGAGATAATAGCTGTAGGAATCTCTCAGGAAAACCGTAAGAGAAAAAAATTTAAATAATCATGACAGTTAGTATCACAGATATCAAGGGAGTCTCTGTTGGTCATGCATCAGATTTTGAGGGATTAACAGGCGTTACAGTTATACTTACTCCATCTGGTATGACTGGTGGAATTGATATTAGTGGATTTGCCACAAGTTCAAGACAGATTGATGCGCTGAGCGCATCTCATATCGTACAAAAAGTTCATGCAATCTGTATTACTGGTGGTAGTGCATACGGGCTGGACGCCGCTTCTGGTGTCATGGATTACCTTGAAGAGAGGAACAGTGGATTTGATGTAGGAGTAGCCCGAATCCCTATTGTCCCAACTGCTGCGATTTTTGATCTAAGGGTAGGTTCAGCAAAAAGCAGACCTGACAAAAATATGGGCTATTGTGCATGTCAGGAGGCAACTGATGGAAAGATTGCTGAAGGTTCTGTTGGAGTAGGAACTGGAGCAACAGTCGGCAAGTTTTATGGAATCGAGCAGGCAATGAAGGGTGGGGTAGGTATTGCAGCGAATACACTTAATAATGGTTTAATAGTTGGAGCTTTGGTAGCAGTAAACGCCTTTGGTGATATAAAAGATCCAATAACTGGAAAGATTTTGGCAGGAGCAAGGAAGGCGAAAAAAAGCATGGAATTTGCAGATACATCAGGGCTTATGAGGAAAGGAGTTCAACGGCCTATTCCAGCCTTTCAGAATACGACGATTGGTGTAATTGTCACAAATGCAAAACTAACCAAACAAAATGCCTCAGCCGTAGCTAAGATAGCGAGCAATGGCCTGACAAAGGCTATTAGTCCCGGGAACACTATATATGATGGTGATATTATTTTTACGCTTGCATCTGGCGAGATTGAAGTTGATTACTATACAGTAGGGCTTATGGCCGAAGAGGTGCTTATAAGTGCAATAATAAGGGGAATTACTACTGCAAAAGAGGTAAAAGGAATACCATCATTTCTTAGCCAGGCGTAGCCACGAAGACACCAAGACACAAACAATTGAAAATTGACAATTGGGATTGGTGTCTTTGTGGCCGAACAGTCACGGAAGATCAATGGAAGGAAGTTTCAGCCATAGATCTATGGCGATTGCCAAGGCCGCACTTTTCGGACTCCTGGGCGGCACGGCAATGATCCATATCACTCTGCTTTTTATACCTATCTTTAAAGATTTTGAAAATAGGTATCTTACTGAAAGACATCCTGAATTTGAGATCGCAACATTATTGATTGTTGGTTTTCTGACGTTAATTATGGAACCGGTAACCTATATAGTAAACCT
>JAFDHR010000327.1 GCA_019308645.1 Deltaproteobacteria bacterium | reverse complement strand
TTGGGAGGCTGATAATCCTAAAGAATGGGCTGCTAAAGCATATGATAAATATCTGAAGTATAGAAAGTTTTTAAGCAGAGAAGATGCGTTAAATAAAGTTAGACTTGAAATGACAGAAATCAAACTACCACCAACTATTAAAACTACAAGTCAAGCTCTGGAATGGTTACAAAAAAACAAGAACATGAGTGAAGAAGAAGCTAAAGCGTGGTTGAGAGCACAAAGGTGAAATTATGCCTCTTGAGTTAGTAGATGACATAGGATTGTTTGAAGAAGAGGATTATAAAGCATATTTGAGTAAATATGGAGTACGTGATCCAAATAATCCAGCGCATCATTACGATTACAGAGCAGCTTGGGAAGCGGGAGTTGTGCCTATTCAATGGAAGGATTTACCAGAAGCAGACAAAAAAGAAGACATAAAACAGGGAAGGAACATCCCTCCTACTGCATATATGTGGCCTGATAAGTTTAAGAAACAAGGCCATCCATTTCCTCCCAAAAGCAAACTTATAGATGATGCAGGCATTATTGGTAAAAATATGCTTAAAGGGACGAAAAGAGCAATTGGCATAGGGATGGGAGTCCTAAATTCACCGGTAGCCTTCATATGGGGAAGCCAAGCAGAACAATATAGATATCCTGAGCAATGGAAAAAGCTACCTAAATGGAAACAGGCTTTAGTTGCAACGGGAGCAGGATTTGAATCTGCTTATAGATCGGCCTTTAAAGAAGGAGATTGGGGAACTACCTATGGACAATATTATAAAGGCGTAACAGGGAAAACAATAGAAGAAGATATGGCAAATAGTTTCAAAGCTATGGGCGTCCCTGACCCGGAAAGATTAGCGTCTGATTTAGCGCCAGTAGCTGAGAGTTTGGCCGAAATTGTAGCCGATCCTCTAATTACTTTTGGCGAAGCAAGTAGGATAGCTCGGTTGAGAATACCAAAAGGATTTATGGGTTACATGCCTAAAGGTCTAGTAGAAAGTTTGAATAAATTAGATAAAGCTGAGAAATTAGAAGTCCAAGAAAGATTGCTCACCGCACTTAAACAGCGCAAAGACTATAAAGCCACACTTGATAAATTGGCAAAAGCGCAAAAAGGAAGAAGACCCCCTGAGATAACAACAAAGAAAATAGGTAGAGAATTACCTGAACTTACTAAGAAAATTAAAGAAGGAGAAAAAGCCAGGGAACTTAAACCGAAACCTGAATTTATAGGTTATATGGGAGGAGAAAAAGGCACAAAAGCAGTTCCGCTTTACAATGTAGGTAAAAATGCATGGTCGGCGGATACGTTGAAAAAGAAAGGTATTGAGATACCAAAGACACCTACATTCGAAGAATGGTCTAAAAAACCGCCTGAGAAGGCCAAAATAGCCCCTACAATCGAAGAAAAGGCAAAAGTAATAGGTAAGGGTGCACTGAAATTAAGAACTGCCGGTGGCGCAATTCTCGGCGTTGAAGAAGATGAAGAAGGCAATATTCGATATAGTCCTACCAAAGCCATGGCTGGAGTTTTAGCCATGGCAGGAGGGATGAAATTACAGCCTAAAAATGTCAAACGCTTTGCTGATACACTACGAAAGAATCCTGCGTGGGCGAAAGTTGTAAGTGGAATAGGGAAAGAAAAGAAAGCATTTAGTATGCCTGGAATTTTATCATCTATCAATGTGAAGATATTTGATAGATTTAGCACATTAAAGGGTGCTTCTCAAAAAGCCTATAAAGCAGCGAGAACTTTCTCATCATATAAAGATCAGGCTATGCTTAAATTCATGGAATTGCAAAAGGCATTAAAGCCAGTAAGAAAAGACGAGTTCACTTTTACGTCATATGTGAAAGCACATAGGGATTTAACGAGAGCAGAAAGAGGACTACCAAATCCAGGTGGAGTTACATTAAGGGATGCAAAAGAGGCTATCAAAGAAATAGAGGCGCATTGGAAAAGTAAGGGTAAAGACATTAAAGAATTGAAAGATACGATGGAATTATGGAATCAATGGACTCATGATCACATACTTGCTGAAGCTCTAGATAATGGGATCATAAGTAAAGCTGCCTATGATGATATTTTAAAGAATAATAAATGGTATGCAACGTATGATGTTTTGGACTATTCCTCTGTGGATATAAATAAGATTCCTATCTCAGCCTCGACAGAATGGTTTAGTCCCGCTAACCAGAAAATAATTAAAAGCATGACTGGGACAGAAAAACTTATAGCTGATCCTATCGAGGCAACTATTAAAAAATTCACAGAGGCTCAGGCTACCTTCGCTAAGAATAAAGTGGCAAATATTCTCATTGATGATCCCAACATGAAATATCTTATCCAGCCAGTGGCCCGGTCTAAAAAAGAATTTGCCATTATGAAAAACCAGGGCAAGAATCCTGTTATGACGGGGACATGGAATAAGAAAGACTTTGATGTGATCAATCGAATCAAAGAAGGCCGTGTAGAACGATACATAGTTCCTAAAGAAATAGCTGATGCAATGAAGCAAGTTACTCCTTGGCAAGCTCCAAGAATTGTTCAAGCGTATAACAGCATTTTTAGAGCCGCTGCCACTACACTTAGACTTCCATTCGCAATAAGAAATGCCTTCAGAGATGCTTTTATGGCATATTGTTCAAGTCCGGTTTTTAAAACAAAGGATGTTCTCTACAGATTTGAAAAACAATGGCTGAAGGGAGCATGGGAAGGAATCAAATTCGAATTTCTGAAGAAACCCAACCTTGTTGAGGAATATATAAAATCTGGAGGAGGTTTTGGGTATGCTGGAGCAGAAGCATTTGAAACAGGGATTGGAAAAGTTGCCGCTAAAAAAATGCTTTTCAAGAAAAGTCCAGTGAAAATAGGAGTGGAAGTAATTAAAAGCCCTATGACCTTATTAGAAAAGATTAATTCAGTAATAGAACTTGCGCCAAGAATAGGGACTTTTGATATGGGAATGAAACTTGGATATACGAATAAGGAAGCGGCGATGTTAGCAAGACAAGCCACGATTGATTTTAACAGGGGTGGCACATGGGCTAAAGCTGTTAATCAATTTGTGCCTTTTTTAAATGCGAGGATACAAGCAAGAGTCGTTTTAGCAGAAGCTCTAAAAAAAGACCCCAAAGGGACTATGGCAAAGATGTTTGTAGCAATCACTTTACCTGGGGCAGCTGCGTATACTTGGAATCGTCTCTATCATCCAGAACTATATGATGATATACCAAAATATATTAAAGATGATAATTTTTGTATTATATATGGCAAAGAAATCAATGAACAAGGAAAAGTAGTTCCAAAATATTTGGCTATTCCAAAAGGTGATGCAGGAAAAATAGCATGGAATCCTATCGAATTTGCATTAGAGCAGGAATATCGAAAAGACCCTAAGAAAATTCTTAATTTTTGTATAAACTTTTTAAGTGATCTTTCACCTGTTGAATTTGCTCCAAGAGAAGAAGTAAAAGGGTTTACTGCAAAAGTTAAATCAGGCGCATATAGGGCGTTAGGTGGTTTGACTCCTCCAATGGCCAAAGGTCCGCTGGAAGATTGGGCAAATCTAAAATTCTACCAGGGCACGGAAATAGTGCCTTATTACATGGGCAAAACTAAACCGCCTGAACTGCAATATAAAGATTTAACTCCGGAAACGTATAAATGGTTAGGTAAGAAAATAGGTTTCTCGCCTCTAGTAATGCAGAATTATATGGCAAATATCATCGCTGGATACGGTAAAGAGGGTTTAAGCCCTGCTGCTATGCTCAGAGGAATAAAGGGGAGCATCATAAAGACCCAGGGCGGTGAAATAGAACGCCAGGCGTTTATTGTAATTAAAGATATTGAAAAGGGATACCTCAATGTACGAGCTTATAGCGAAAGAACTTATAAAAAATGGGAAAAGGAGAGCTGCTCATAAATTGATGCAGGAATGGAATAAAGGACTTAATGCTCAAATAAGAAAATTTAATGAGAAATTCAAAAAATATAATATCCAAGACAAGGGGGGCTTAAAGAAATCATATTTCTTCACACCCTTAAAGAAAAAATATATCCTAAAAAAGAAAGCTGGAAAAGGCAGGGATTACTTAGAAGAAAGATTGAGGAAGCGCTAGATGGCAGACCCACGATATTTTTATTGGTCAAACATTTTAACGGGGGGCGGAGATTATGCTCTCGATAAAATAGACGGGGCTGATCTTAATGACCTCAATGCAAGCCTTACTATCCAAGCGGATACAAGTTTCATCCATGTCCTTGATGCTGATAATGCGGGTTCAGAAGCCTCACCATCCATTATTGCGCCAGATACTAACGCAGGCGATAAACGATGGGTGCATATTGGCATGACTTTCCCGAATACTGGTCTCAAAATCCTTGACACAAATGCGTCTAATGAGCTTACTATAACTCCTGGGTCTGATTTAACAGCGGATCGAACTTTAACATTAACTACGGGGGATGCAGACAGAACCATAACCCTTTCAGGCAACCCTACCCTCGCAGATTGGTTTGATCAGGCTGTTAAACAGACATCCTCGCCTACGTTTGATGATCTGACTTTGTCTAATCCTTCTAATATATATGCTTTGTCTCATGACTCATTTTCTGGCTTTGTGGCTAATGAGCACATAGACCATACCTCAGTA
>JAFDHR010000016.1 GCA_019308645.1 Deltaproteobacteria bacterium | reverse complement strand
CTTATATTGCCGGATGGTTCGCCGACTCTCTTTTGTGATAGCTGTTCATAGGTTAGGCGAGGTACTTCCAGGTGTATGTCGATTCTATCCAAAAGAGGACCTGATATCTTCGAGAGATATCGTTGAATCTGATGAGGCGTACAGTGACACTCGTTCTTCGGATCAGTAAAGTACCCGCACGGACATCCCTTCGGCACACTTCGCAAACTCTTCCGGGCTGTCGACGTAGATTTCCATGTCCATCTTGAGCTTGCTCCTGACTTTTTTGGCGAGGACTTCTTTGATGATTACGCTGAGCCTTGACTTTCTTGCTTCTTCGGTGAGGGCTGGCCATGTTTTTGCGAGGTTTTCCAGCTCTTTGAATGAGGCTTCAAGAGCGAGGATTTTGTTTTCGGATTCTTTTTTCAGCGTTTCTGTCTTTATTTTTTCGTTTCTTATCTTTTCGAGCTGTTCGTTTATTTGTTTGAATCTTGGCGTGAAGGTTTCGTCGTCGATGATTTTTCTTTCGAGCTTGTCGAGGAGGGTTTCTCTTCTTTCGCTGAGTTCCTTTTCCCGTTTTTCGAGCTGTTTCTTTGCCTGCTGTTTGTCTTTCGTGTTTGGTTTTACGGCTTTTTTGAGTTCGTTTATGAGTTTTGCTTTTTCCGTGAGGAATTGCTTGTTTTCTGACAGCGTCAAGATTGCAGAAGTTACTATCTTTTCGAGGGTTTCTCCGTCTATTGTCTGGCCTTTGCAGGCTGATGTTCCTTTTCTGCTTGTGGTGGAGCATCTGTAGTACAGGTATTCTTTTGTTGTTCCGTTTGCGTAGGTCTTGGTGTGGGTGTAGCCGTACATTTTGCCTCCGCAGAGCCAGCATTTCAGTATTCCGGAGAGGAGGTAGGTTTTGTCTGATTTTGTGGGTTTTGATGTTTTCTGTGTTAGTAGTTCTTGGACTTCCCTGAATTTTTTTTCGGATACTATGGCTTTGTGCTCGCCTTTGACTATTTTCCATTTTTCTTTGTTGACGTGCCTGAGCTTTCCTGTGGATATGTCCGCTTTTCTTTTTCCGTACGTTATGTATCCGAGGTAGAACGGGTTGGTGAGCATCCGCCTTATTGTCGTGGTTGTCCAGTCTCCTTTTCTTGTTTTGAGGCCGCGGAGATTGAAGCTGTTCACTACTTTGCGGAGGCTTTTCTCTTTGAGGTATGCGTCGTACATCTGTCTGATTATCTTTGCTTCTTCCTCGAGGATGTAGAGCTTTTTGTCTTTTGGTGTTTCCTTGTCTGCTTTGCTTATCGCTTTTGCCTGGCTCATGCCTTTTGCTCTGAGCCTGTGTATGAGCTTTTCCCTTGAGGTGTATCCGAAGGGGATTATTCCTCCGTTCCATTTGCCTTTTTCGGCCCGGTAGTGCATGTCTGTGGAGACCCGCTCCGAATCAATCTCACGCTCAAGCTGTGCCAGCGCTCCGAGTAGGTTGAGCATGAATCTTCCCATGGGGCCTTCGGTGTTGATGTTTTCGTTCAGGGAGAGAAGCTTGATGTCATGCTTCTCGAAGAATGAAACTAGAAATAATAGGTCTTGAAGCGACCTCGTGATCCTGTCGAGGCGGGTGAAGACGACAATGTTGAACTTCTTGTCTTCGGCATCCTTCAGGAGTGCTTCCAAAGCTGGCCTGTTCTTGTCTTTTGCGGATATGCCTTCATCCTTGTAGAGCTTGTGGACTGAGAATTCCCTTGCCTTACAGTATTGCTTCAGGCGTTCTTCCTGTGTCTTTAATGAATCACGATCAACCTGCTGGGTGGTTGATACTCTTATGTAGAGGGCTGCTTTCACTTATTGGTTTTCCTTTCTAATTATGTTCTGCAAGAAATCTATCAGCAGAATCAGTTTTAGCGAGAATTCTTCGTCGTCGTAGTCGGTATAATGTCCGTGCAGTATTGGATGTCTTCCTTTTTTGCTTGGTTTGCCCCATTCAAATTTTTGAGCTAATAGTTCTTCCGTGAATTTCAGCATGGCGAGCGGATAGAGTGATGAAAGGGAATCTCCTTTGATGTCCTTGTCCATGTATTTTTTTAATATTGTCAGGCATTTCTTGTGTGATATGTGGCCTGTCTGCCCGGAGTTCTCATTTATTATTCCCTCTACATGGGGAAGAACGGTAGGTATCGAGAGGGTATATTTTCTTTGCTTGTGAGCCCACACTCCATCCTTCAACGATTTATAGCGGGAGTTCAGCTTGGGATTTTTCTTCCAACTTTTTACTATTAGTTTAAGCCTGTCTTTGTCGAAAAATCCGATTATCTCCTGACGGACTTCTTCTGTTTTTCCTTCCCTGCATGCTTTCGCTATGTGTTTAAGTGAGGGTATTGTCCATTCGGGGTATATCCACCACCCCATTTTCATTAGTTCTTCATTTGCCTCTTTTACAGTATCTTCAGTAAGTTCAAGGTCTTTAAGAATCTTAAAGATTTGTTCAGATTGTTTAATGACATTTTCCCATGCTATCGTAGAAAAGACCTTCTCTATGGTTGTAATGCTCTTCGTTATTTGTGAGAAATCAATTTTGTTCCAGATTTCGGTTGCTTTCTGTGCCTGATTGAAGAGGCGTTCTATTGTTGTTGCGGGTATCTTGATGCTAGCAAGCATCCTCTGAGTGCTGAGAGCACTGTTTATAAGGCTCATTGGAATTCTCGAGTATGCCTCTTGAGCCAACCTGGTAGCTTCAAGCATTCTTTTGATTTGGGCGTCTGGCAATTTAATCATATTCATAAATAGTGAAATAGGGTTTAATAAATTTGCTTTCCGTAACACATTTTACTACGTTACACTGCCATGTCAAGGATAATCGTTTATCTGATTGACTTTAGAAACTGTTAGGAGTAGAATGGGGACTAATAGGGATAAAATGGGAGAGTCTCTATTCTCACTAACAGATAATAAATCTAACTAGCTGAGGTTTGTGCAAATGGACGATATCAAGAAATATCTCACTGTTCGTCAAGTTGCCAAGAAACTGGATTATACCGAAGAATGGGTTCGTGACCTTATAAAGGCCAAGCAGATAAAGGCTGTGAAGATCGGAAAATGGCGAATAAAAGCAGGTGATTTGGAGAGCTTTATTCGTTCCAGAAGTAATGTGTAAAGAGAGTGTTTTTTACCCAAAACTTTATAAATTGGGAATATTTGTTATGGTTTAATATTTGTCTACTCGGGGGGTTTTAGAAGGTGTCAGAAATAATAGAGCAAGTTAGTGATTTCTTCAAATATCTTAAGACTAATGGAAATATGGAAAAGTTAGGGACTAATTCTGATAATAAGACTATGCCGATTCATAGATGGTTCTCCTTTATGCCTGGGTTTTCAAATGTTTTTGTGGATACGACTTTTAGCTACTTCAAATTCAATAATAACGGGTGTCGTGTGTATGATCCCTTTATGGGTAGTGGAACGACTGCTGTTGTGGGACGAAAATATGGTATTACTGTTGTGGGGAATGAGTCCAATCGGTTTTTATATGAAATAGGCAAGGCCAAGCTTCAGTTTTTGTCTAAGCCGGATGATTTAGTGGCTGATGGCAAAAAAATCTTGAAGAAATGTGAGTGCATTTGGGAGGAGATTGATATTTCTGAGGAGAACGCTATTTTGGCTAAGTGCTTTTCTACTTCAAATTTGAAGAAGCTAATAGCTCTTCGTAATGCATATTATGGAAATTCAATTAAGAAAATTCATAAGCCTTTTATTTTTTTGGCGATTTCTTCTCTGCTTCCGAGATGTGCTGAGGTTGGTATAAGCATCCCTTACATTAGCTGGAAAAACACAAGGATTGCCGAGGATCCTTTCATAGTTTTTAAAGATGTCATTTCTAATATGAAAGATGATATGGAAGAGGCTAATATGGCAGGCTATGATGGCGATGCTAAAATCTATCTTTTTGACAGTAGGAAAAAGAATAATAGAATTAAATCGAATAGCATAAAGATGGTTTTCACTTCTCCTCCGTATTTAAATAATTTTGATTATGGAGAGGCGTTAAAAGTTTACACATATTTCTGGAAATTTACTAATAACTGGTCTGAGATAACCTCAAAAATTAGGATGAAGTCCTTAGCTTCTGCAACCACATATTATCTCGAAAGAGATTATCGGGATAAGAAAGCGAAAGAGATTATTGGGAATAAAATGTTACGTGATGCCCCCAAGACTTCAAAGAAGATTCAGCGGGCGGTTAATGCGATTAGGAAACAAATAACAGGAAAACGTGAGAAGAGCTTTGATATTCTAACCGCATTATATTTTAAAGACATGCATCATGTTTTAAAGGAAGTCTATCGAGTGTTAAAGAAACAGGGGTTAGCATTCATTGTCATCGGTGATTCAGCTCCTTATGGTGTATATATCCCGACGGACAAATATCTGGGCGAGCTTGCTGAAGAGATTGGATTTTCAAAATATCGGTTTATGGAGCTTAGGCCACGTGGTCAAAAATGGGTTAGCTTGAAGAACAGACATAACCTGAGATTAAGAGAAAGCTTATTGGTGTTAATAAAATGAAAGAATTGCCAATTACACCAGATAATCAATTAAGAAATCCGAGATGGAGCTATCTATACGCATATAACCTCAAAACATTACGAGATGTTTTCGTGTATTGTGCTAAAAAGAAGCGGATAAAGGAAAGTGTCCTCTATTATGATATGGCTTCCGACAAAATTCCTCCTCCTAAGAATGTATGGATAACTAAAGGTATTAAGAGGAAAGAAAGATTGCGTCTTGAGTATGTCCATGCAGCAGAATATTTGGGATTTATTTGCAGAAAAGATGGTTATGTGATGCCAAATTTGTCTGAATTCAGAAAAGAGAAGAATATTATCCTCAAAGAGAATGTCGATAGGACTTTTAAGAGCACTGCCCCATCGCCTCATTTTACTGAAAAGGAAAAAGAGGCTTTACTTAGATTAGTTACTTCCTATGAGAGGGCAAAAGATTTCCTGTGGTGGTTTATGGACTTCTCAAAATTTACTAATATAAATGATTTCTCTCTCGAAGATTTTAAGAAGCATGCCAAGCCTATCTATGTCCTTGGCAAAACCATCTCATCCGAAAGAGGAAGCGAGGTTTTGCGTAAATTTGGAGATAATCGAAGATGGAAAATCCCTACTTCTTATATTCGACTTGCAAATTTTGTCTTTCCGAGTTGGTTTCATGAAATTGGATTGATTGGCAAGACGGTTGAATTCTCCGAATTCAGTAAAGACCAAGAATTGTGGCATATGCTCTATCCTTTGAGGATGTCTTCTGAGGAATTTCTCAAGATGGACGGGGCTTCCATGCTTGAGGAAATGTTTTTAAGCAAAAACCATAGAAGGTCATTATGGATTCCCAGAGTTATATATGATATCACCCTGAAATACGGATGTCCCGTCGAAGCGGTTAAGACGCTTCTTAAAAGACTTTATAACGAAGATTATGAACATTTCTATTTGGAAAGGACTTCATTGCAGATAATGAAAAAACGAGCGAAATATGAAGAAAGCTATATAAAGGCAGATGGCTTTTACCGATCTACCATAATTTTGAAGAGGAGGGCGAAATAAGATGGATAAAATAAAGAATTCCTTTACAGATGAGTTAATTCAAGAATTAAAAAAGAAGAAGGGTAGACAGGATTATGCTTCTTTGAATTTGAATTTCAATCCGTTTCCACCTGCAGGATTGCCTCGTTTTATACTGCCACCCTTGGATGATAAACAATTGGATACCCTTAAGCATTTTATCCTTTCGACTTATATATCTCCTAAAAGACAGGACTATGCTGGGCTGACTATTATTGGGGAATATGGGATGGGAAAAACCCATTTGATGAAATACATACAGGATGCCATAGATGATTTATCTAATGGGGCTGTTGAGGAGCGAAAAGATATTAAGTTTTCAGCAGTTACTTGTTTTGTAGATAAGCCCGAAGATGCGCCTCAGATAGTGATACATAAGATTGTAGAGCAGATAGGATTAGATAAAATACGGAAATATATTGGAAAAATACTGTTAGATGAGTTCAGTAAAGACAAAAAGAAATTCTTTAAGAAATTCAAGTCTCACCAGACGACTCTTTTTGACACTGAGAGGACAAAGCTTTTCGATGAACCATCTATTTCTAATTTTTTGGAGTTTTTAAGCCGTTTTAAGAATTTCTGGGGCAACATTACTGTGCTTCAGGACACAGCCAGAGAAATCATAAAAGAGAAAATTGTTCAGGATACAACATTGGCAGACAGGTATCTTGACCTTGTTTTCGAGGAAAAGAAGGCAAGTTCTTCTTGGGATATTCTTGCTGGCTATATCTCAAACAGGAATATTCAGAAGAAGGAAGTTATGTTTTTGAATAGCATTGTTGGAATACTTAAACATGTGGGATTCCAGCAATTGTATGTGTTTGTAGACGAGTTTGAAGATGTAAGCAAGCTAAAGGGCGCAAAGCTTTCTAATTATTTGATAACCTTAAATACTTTAATTAATAAGCAAGGGAAATGGGCTATTGTAGTTTCTTTGACAAAAGACGCTTTAGGCAAGATCAAAGAAGAGTCTGCGCCTCTTCATGACAGATTGACTTCTTATGCGGTTAAGCTCCAACCGCTTAATGAATCTAAAGCAAAGAGAATGGTGGCTAATTACCTTAATATGGCCAGGAGTGATGCAAGTGAGGATATAACTCCTTTTAATGATGAAGGGGTTAAAGAAATGCTGAATATATCTAAGGGTAATTGCAGAAGCTTTATTCTTCTTGCACATAAAGCTCTTGATGTCGCTGTTCGTGAACAGAAAAACCAAATTGGAAAGACGATAGTAGCAAAAGCTAAAGGGTTGAGACATGATGAGGAATACGATTAGTCTATCTGATTTCAAGCTTCGAATCTTTGTAGACACAAACGTTCTCATTGATTATGTCCAGAGCTTCAACGAGAAGAAATGTGTCACTTTCGTCAATTTCTTCAAGAAATCAAAGGTTCGGAAGAAATCTAAGATTGCGAATGTTGAATTGGTAACATCAGATTATGTCTTGTGGGAATTCAAGGGGCATATTCGAGAAGAATTGTATGCACGGAAGCTTGTTAATAAGCACGGCTTTGGATTGATCTCTGCGAATAAGCTTTGCAGAGACGGGAACTTCAGGAAATACGCAAATTCTAAGTGCATGCAAGAATTTGGAAAGAAAATTGAAGAATACGAGAAGAAAATATTCGATGAAGAAAAGTTAATATATTTAGAGCGATTGATTGGTCGCCCTTTCCCAGGACTAAGTGAAGCTATAGATGCGATACTTATGTGTTCAAAATTTCCATATAAAGATGCCATAGTCTTATGTTCAGCGTATTTTACTAAAGCACACTACATTCTTACATGTGATGAGCAGCATTTCAATAAGGATAAATTTGAAGAATTGAAAAAGGGCTTGAAAGAATGGCAACATCTAATACATTCTGATTTGGATGTTAAACGACCTTGCATGTTCCCTACAATAAAATCGTTAAGGCAAGAATATGAAAGTTGGTTCATGACGAATAATGAGAAAAAAATAATGGGCTCTGTAGTGAAATATTACCCTCGGCTTAAGGTTATCAAAGTAAGCTGTAAGAAAAAAAGATTCCTTTCTGTCGGAGACCAGATTTGGCTCGTTAAATTTAAAGATGGAAAAATAGAAAGGTTGGGCTTTTCAATTAAAGCGAATAATTTACATAGCCCCAGGACAGAAAAGCCAATACAGAAGGGAATGCAGGTGTGTGTGAAATTGCCTGCAACAAAGAAAAATTGGGACAAGGCTTTTGTCTTTTTGGCTGAATAATAGGATTAATATGTCTGTCACAAATACTTTATCAAGACAAGAACTCGGTGATTTCCTTAGTAAGTTAGGTTCTGCTAAGGACGTTTTTGGCTTGTTTTCTAAGCTCAATTATCCTGAGAAGGTTCTTTTTGATGTCACCTCTAAGCGTAAAAAGTCCAGTTTTGATTTGAAGAAGGATGAAGCTTCTAAGGTCAAGGAGATTTATTCTGTATTGGGTTTTGAGGATAAGCTCTCTTGCTTTCTCGTCGAATCCTCCACTATTCATCCATCATTCGTGAGGTATATCACACGAGTCTTTGCTGAGAGATATATCCGGTTTTTGCTTGTTTTGACTGTTGATTACAGCACGGTTGTCTTTATTCTTCCTGATTATGAGAAGAAAGAAACAGGCAGTCATAAGCTGAAAATTACCAAGCTTGTTATTGACAGGGCGCATATCCATTACACAGATGCCGATACTTTGGCCAAGATTTACTATTCAGGCCAGGAATCGAGTTGGCGGGATGTTTGGAAGAAGTGGCGTGATGCTTTCAGTATCGAGAAAGTTACTAAACAATTCTTTGATGATTATAAGGAGAAGTTCTTCAAGCTCAGGGATTCTTTTATCAAACAGAAAATTTCGAGAAAGGAATCTCACGAATTCACTCTTCAGCTTCTGAATAGGATTATGTTCGTTTATTTTATCGCTAAGAAGGATTGGCTGAATGAGCAGAAATTCGTGCTGTGGTTGTGGAAGAGCTATTTGGAGTATAGGAATAAGGGCAAATGCAGTAAGGATTGCTTTTATGATATGTGGCTCCGTCAGATTTTCTTCAAGGCTTTCAATAACAGGACTTCTGAAGTTAAAGATTTGCCTAAAGAAGTGAAAGACGCTTTGCTTGATTTTCCTTATCTTAATGGTGGGCTTTTCAGCGAGACTAAGCTGGATGCTTTGAAGGTCAAGATTACTGACGATACCATGAAGGATATTTTAGGTTTCTTTGAGAAGTATAACTTCACGATTAAGGAGGACATGCCTTTCGATTCAGAGGTTGCTGTTGATCCTCTTATGCTTGGTTATGTCTATGAGTCTTTGGCGAATGTTGCCGAGGAGATTTATGACCGTAACGATTTAGGGATTTTCTATACTTCTCGGGTTGAGGTTGATTTCATGTGTAGGAGGTCACTCGTAGAATATTTGACAAATAGTTTGCCTGATATCCCTAAAGAGAAGCTTTATCAATTAGTCTTTGACCCTTTTGATAATAAAGAAAAAATTGAGAAATACTATTCTGAAAAGAAGCTTTGGACGAAGCTTGAGGATGTTCTTGATAACCTTTCTGCCGTTGACCCCGCTTGCGGTTCGGGAGCTTTCCTCGTCGGTATGCTCAATGTTTTGGTCGGACTCTATAGGACTATCTATAAGTATCGCAAGGTCAGCCTCAGTGATTTTGAGCTCAAGAACAAGATTCTGGGTAGATCGCTTTATGGTGTTGATGTGATGCCTTGGGCCATCCATGCAGCCGAACTCAGGCTTTGGCTTCAACTCATCATTGAGACAGAATTCAGCAAAGAGGAGCTCAGGAAACATCCTCTTCTCCCCAATCTCAATATGAATTTACGTATAGGTGATTCACTTGTCCAAGAGATTGGCGGTGTTAATCTGCATCTCAGGGGCGCAGAGATTCCGGATAGCCTCAAAAAGAGACTTAATTCGCTCAAGATTGAGAAGCAGAATTATTTCAATAATGTGCCCTCTGCCAAGTTCAAGACTAAAGAAGGAATTATCGCAGAAGAAACAAGGATTTTTGAAGACATAATCAACGAAAGAATTGAAATAATTGACAAGAAGATTACTGAGATAAAAAAGACCCCTAAACAGATGAATCTTTTCGGAGAGAGCGCAGAAGACAAAGACGCTGAGGAGAAAAGGCTTGCAAAGATTGAGGATTTGAAACAGGAAAAAGCTGAATTGAAAGGAATTATCAAGATACTTGATGATCCAGAGAAAAGACCATTCGTCTGGGATATAGACTTTGCCGAAATATTCGGAGACAAAGGCGGGTTTGACATAGTGATCGGGAATCCTCCGTACGTCAGACAGGAGAAGATTTCCCCACCCAATAAAACTAAAGCCGAAGTTAAGCTTGAGGATAAACAAATATACAAGGAGAAGCTGATTAGTTCAGTTAAGGCTCAATTTTCTGTGGTAGAAAAAATTGATAAGAAAAGTGATTATTATGTCTATTTTTATTTTCACGGCTTGGCACTATTAAACGAAAAAGGCACTTTTTGTTTCATTACTTCCAATTCATGGCTGGATGTCGAGTATGGAAAAGCTTTACAGGAATTTTTACTTAAATATGTGCCTATCCTTGCCATATATGACAACCCCAAAAGAAGCTTTGCACATGCAGATATAAATACAATTATTGCTCTTTTTGGAGCTCCGAAGGTGAATGAAGAGAGAAAGTTTGCTTACGGCCATGATAAAAAGGAAAGCTGGACACACTTGGATAACACAGCAAAATTTGTCATGTTCAAAAGACCTTTTGAAGAAGTGCTCACAGTAAAGAATATAGGGGGCATAGAAAAAATTAAGACTGGTATAAATAACAAAGATTTAATTCAGCTATTTGAAAATATCGAGAATACTTCTGACTATCGCATTTTTCCAATTATCCAAGAAGATTTACTTGAAGTTGGATGGAAGTATCCAAAGGAATATAATTCCAAGAAAGGTCGATTTAGAATAGGTAAATATGGGGGCGCTAAATGGGGTAGTGAATTTTTAAGAGCACCCGAGATTTATTTTACTATTGTAAAGAAAGCGAAAGACAAATTAATAAGATTGAAGGATGTTGTTGATGTTTTTCCTGGTTGCTATACGGGTGTCAATGATTTTTTTTATATTAATGAAAGCACAGTTAAGGAGTATCAAATTGAGGAAGATTATTTAGTGCCATTAATAAGAAGTTCAAAATTTGTAAATAAGTTAAAAATAGATAGCTTTTATGGTAACTATGTTTTGGCTATTCCCTCTATATCTAAAAAAGAGTTGAAGAATAGAGGGCACGAAGGTGTTTTGACATACATACAGTGGGGTGAACTGCAAAAAACACGTAAAAGACAAAAAACAGAAGCCAATATTCCTTGGCCTAAAGTAGAAACAGTAAAAAATAGAAAATATTGGTATTCAATTCCTGAAAAAAATTTGATAGCATCGAGGCTCTTTATGCAATATGTGGCGAATGATAGATTTTATTGTCCATTTTCAGAAAAAAAGATTGTAAGCGACCGATGCTATCATAGAATATTTCAAAAAGAAAGAGTTGATTTCAAATCTTTAGCTGCTTTATTAAACAGTTCCATTCAGATTTTCTTTGTTATGCTATTTGGTAGAGCTGGACTTGGACAAGGAGCTTTAAAATTTGAGACGACCGATGCAAAAAAAATTTTAATGGTTGATGCTAGTATATTCGATATTAGAAGCATTACAAAATTGATTGACGAGCTTGGAAAAAGAGAGCCCTTATCAGTATTTGAGGAGTGCGGCATCGATGATACTAAGCCTATTCGTGAGCAGGAGCCTAAGCCTTTGCCTGACCGTGCTGAGCTCGATAAGGTGGTTTTTGATGCCCTGGGGCTGTCTGAGGATGAGCGCAAGGAGGTCTATTGGAGTGTGTGTGAGCTTGTGAAGCAGAGGCTTGATAAGGCGAAGAGCTTAAAAAGCTGAAGATATTTTCGAGGAGCATAATACCATGAAGATACCGAAAGAAATCATTGATAACAGCGAAGGCAATAAGCTGATTAGCTTTTTGAATAGTGTCCTTACTGAGAATCCTAAGACGGGGTTTGATGTTGCCAGTGCCTTCTTTAATATTCAGGCTTTCGCTATGATTAAAGATAATCTCGGTGGAGTTGAGCATTTCAGGCTTTTGCTTGGGAAGGCTCCTGAGATAAATAACGAGGTTACTTTGGGACACATCCTTCTTCAGGAGGTCAGGAAGGAAGTCGAAGGGCTTGATTTGAGCAAGGACAGCGAGCTAATAGTCAAGGAGTTCATCAAGTTCCTGAACAAGAAGAATGTTGAGGTCAGGCTGTTTGAAAAGTTTCTGCACGGCAAGACCTATATCTTTAATGATTTAGTTGTCATCGGTTCTTCTAACTTCACTGCTGCCGGCCTTACAAGATATGGAGAGCTGAATACTTGGGGCAGGGAGTCCCAGGCTGTCTATACCCGCAAGGAGTGGTTTGAGAAATTTTGGGATGAATCAAGGCCATTCAAGGATGAACTGATTTCTCTCCTCGAAGATTCTCGTTTTGGAAGCAAGGAATACAGCCCTTACGAGATTTACATCAAGAGCCTTTATGAGCTTCAGAAGGACGAGATGAAAGAAGAAGAGAAAAAAGAATCCGCTCAGAAAGGCTTGCCAGAGACAAAGGTGAATCTTGCGGAATTCCAGGACGACGCTATATCAAGGGTTCATACAAGGCTTAAGAAGTATCGTAGTGTCTTGATAGCTGATTCTGTCGGGCTTGGCAAGACTTGGATTGCTAAGAAGGTTCTTGAGAAGATTGGCTACTATGAAAGGAAGAATATCCTTATTGTGTGTCCTGCTCAACTTCGGGAGATGTGGTCGAGAGAACTTAAGAAGATCGACGTCAAGGAGAACATCCTCTCCCAGGAAGACTTGGCCTCTAAGGACTTCATAAAGAAAGCCCAAAGGGTCGTTGGTGGGAATCTTACTTCTGTTGAGCTCGTGGTTGTCGATGAAAGCCATAACTTCAGGAATCCTTTGTCTAATAGGTGGGAGAATTTCTTCACTTTGATGCACGAGAACATCGCTAAGAAAGGCAACCGCCCTTACATCCTCTTCATGACAGCAACCCCAATCAATAACACTATTTGGGATTTGTATTGGCAGGTGATGCTCCTTACTTTGATGGATAAGTCTACTTTCGTTAAGGAGAATATCCCTGACCTGTTTAAATTTTTCAAGGAAGTGGATAAGAGGCAGAATCCGGCTCTTCTCAATGATCTCCTGAACGAAGTTTCCATAAGGAGAACAAGGGCATACATAAAGGATAACTATCCAGAGGCTTATATTTTGAGAGAGCTTCCGGGCGGAGAGGTTAAGGAACAGAAAGTCATATTCCCTGACAGGATTCTTGAGAACATCAGTTATGAATTGGATAAGACCTATCAAGGGATGTATAAGGAGATTTCTGACGTCATTACACATAAGCTTACTATGGCTTATTACAAGATTTTGGAATACAAAAAGACCGA
The DNA here is from genome assembly GCA_019308645.1 of Deltaproteobacteria bacterium. The sequence continues at coordinate 4,942 of JAFDHR010000016.1, read as the reverse complement.
GAAGCTCACTACCGATGAACAGCTTATTTTGGGCCGAATGATTGCTATTGGCGGTATCTTTAGAACGATTCTTCTGAAGAGGCTTGAGAGCAGCGTCGAGGCTTTCAGGAAGAGTGTCTTGAGTCATTTGAAGTTCTTGGACAGGCTCAAGAAATACATCAGGAAAGGGAAGCTTTTGACTAAGGAGTCTTTCAGGAAGTATCTATTGCAGATGGATGAGGAGCTTGAAGAAGAGCAGATTATTGACGTGCTGGATGACTTTAAGGCTAAGGATTATCGGGTTGATGAATTGATTAAGGATGTTGATAAGGACATGAAGCTCTTGGTTGAGATTACAAGAAAAGTCAGCCAGATTAAGCCGGAACACGACGCCAAACTAAAGGTGCTCATGAAGAAGCTTATTGAGCTTTCCAAGGATAGCCAGGTGGTTCTTTTCACGTATTACGCTGACACACTTGATTATATCTTTAAGCAAATAAAGGCTTCAAAGGACTTTTCAAAGCTTAAGATAGAAGCTATTTCGAGTTCAGGGAAGACGCATAAAGACCCTAAGGTGAGAGAACGGATTAAGGATGATTTCATCAATAAGAAGATTGATATATTGATGAGCACCGACGTGCTTTCTGAAGGTCAGAATCTCCAATCGGCAAAATATCTCATTAATTATGACCTGCATTGGAATCCTACAAGGATGATCCAGAGGGCTGGCCGTATTGATAGGATAGGTTCTCCTTATAAGAAGATATTTGTGTATAACTTCTTCCCTGAGGACGAGCTGGAAGCATTATTGAGGCTTGTCAGCATACTTCAGGAGAAGATTATCAACATAGACAAGTCAGTCGGCCTTGACCAGACCATCTTGGGCGAAGAGATACACCCAAAGGTTTTCGGTATCATCAGGAGAATCAGGGAGAAAGACGGCTCAGTTTTTGACGATTTGGAACAGGACGTTTATGGTGGCGGAGAAAGATTCTATCAACCGCTAAAAGACTTCTTGAAGAATAGAGCTATTGAGGATTTGGAGAAGATTCCACTCGGCGTTCATAGCGGTCTTAAGAAAGAAAAGATTTCAGGCATATTCTTATACTACAAGTATAGAGAGGATTTCCATTTTTGGTATGTCTATGACCTTGCGTCGAACAGCTTGATTAAGAACAAGACCGAGATTATTGACTTTATCTCTTGTCCTCCTTCGGAAAAGAGGGTCATCCCTGACTTTTTCGAGAAAGTCTATGAGATTAATCGTGAAATCCTTGAAGACATAGAAAGAACTTACAAAGAGATTGAGCTTAGCAAAACTCAGGATTCCGCACTGAAAGAATTAACAAGGGAAAGAAGCAGTAAATTCATCAAGAGCATGATTACAGAAATCGAGCTTCAGATTGATGAATACCTGACAGAGTTTCCCGAAGATGACTCTATCGAGAAATTCTGGGAGCCGACGAAAACCAAGCTCCTTTCCATTCCTTACACGAAACACAGATTGAAGGAATTGAGACATTTCTGGAAGGAATACAAGAAAAAGGGCGACTGGAAAGGTCTCATCAAAGAGTTAAGCGGATTCCTTATAGAAAAAGGTCTTCACAAAAAAAGCCCTGTTGAGCCTTATGATAGCTCTAAGTTGAAGCTTGTAGCGATTGATTTTATTTCCTGATTTTATGAATATGCAAATAGCTTGAGGGATAATTATGGTCGATAAAAATGAATTGAAGAAGTTGTATGATGAATACGTTGCTGAGTTTGACCAGGACGAAGCAGGTGAGACTTGGGAATCGCAAAGTGAGGAATTCAGGACTCTTTGGGATGAAAGGGTTGGTGGCAAGGAAAAGCTTTCTGAGGAAGAGCTTAATCGTGCTATCCAGTTTCTTGATAGCCATGCTAAGGGCATTGGCGAGAGCGATATCGAGGCTGCTTGTAATCCTGTCATTCCACAGGGAAGCTGGTATAGGATTTTTGAGGAGTTTCAGGCCAATAAGAAACTCTATAATGCTGTAAGTGATGTGTTGCGGTGTGATTCTGATGATGAGCTTGTTGATTTCCTGAATAAGCTTTATTCCATTAACACCGAGAAAAACCGCTTGACCGGCAGGAATGCGACAATGATTAATGATTTGATGTTTGTCTATGCTCCTGACAGGAATGTTAGCGTTGTCTCTCTTTCCCAAAGATTCAAGATGATGGAAGCCTTCGGGCTTGGCGACAGCGCAAAGATAAAGAGCAAGAGCCCAGGTGAACAGATTGTTTTCAGCAAGAATGCCTTGATTGCATTTGCTAAAGAGTATCCCTTCAAGAATCTCCGTTCTCTCTCATGTTTCTTCTATGAAGTGAGGGAATTGTGGGATGACCAGCCAGTCGTTGCTTCTGCTGATTTGGATTTCAATGAGCGTCTTGAAGAAGAGGGCTTCTTTGACATCCCTGTTGCTGACCGTAAGATTATCACGTCGATAAGTGAGCCTGAGATTAAGTCTTTGTGTGAGAAGATTGACAAAGGAAAACTTGTTGCGAGGGCAGATTTTCAGCGTAATTACATCTGGGATACTAAACCCAAACTCAAGAGCAGGCTTATTGAGTCAGTGCTTTTGAGAGTGCCTATACCTGTCATTTATACTGCCGAGCAGGATGATGGTAAGGAATTGGTTGTCGATGGCCAGCAGAGACTTCTTACTTTTTACAACTTCACGAAGAAAGATGGATTCAGGCTTAAAGGTCTTAGGGTTTTGAAAGAGCTTAATGGAAAGAATTATTCCGAGCTTGGAGAGAATCTTCAGGATGCAATTGGAGACTATCCTATCAGGATTATTAAGATATTGAAGGAATCTCATAAGGATATCAAGTTTGATATCTTTGAGCGTCTTAATCGTGGTTCAGTGAAGCTTAATGAACAGGAATTAAGGAACTGCATTTATCGAGGAAGTTTCAATGACTTGCTGAAGACGCTTGTTAAGAACAAGGATTTTCAGCGTATCCAGGGACTTAAGGATACTCACCATAGGATGATTGATGCAGAAAGAATTCTTAGGTTCTTTGCCTTCTGTGATCTCACCGAGAGAAAATACAAGGGCCCATTGACGAGCTTCTTGAATAATTACATGGAGAGCCATAGAGAGATTTCCGAGAAGCAGAAAGAAGATAAGACAGCCACGTTTAAGAAGTCTGTTGAGCTTTGCCAGACTGTCTTTGGAGACCTTGCTTTCAGGAGATGGCAGCTTGGCGATGATGAAGACGCCAATGGTTATAGGGAAGATAAGATTAACGAAGGCATTATGGATGTTCAGATGTATGCTTTCACGCAATATGACAAGAGAGACCTTGTTGGAAAAGCGACCATAATCAAAGATGCTTTCATTGACCTCATGACAAAGGACAGAGCGTTCATCGAATCTATCGAAAGAGGCACTTACGACACAAACAGAGTAAAGTTAAGAACTGAGAAATGGTTTCAGAAGCTCAGAGAAATTGTCGGTTACCCAGAGAAAGACAGAAGACTCTATACTTTCGAGGAGAAAAAGGCCCTCTTTGATTCAAGCAACATCTGCCATATCTGCGGAAACGAGATTGCCTTCATTGATGATGCTCACGTTGACCACTTGGAAAGATATTCAGAAGGCGGAAAAACATCCATTAAGAACGGAAAACTTAGCCACAGGTATTGTAATCTTCAAAAAGGTTAACCCCTCATCAATTCCTCTCTTATTGTGACCTGCACCCCTAAAACTGTACCACTTGTAAGTTGAATTTAACCGTGGTAACATACCACCAAGGAGGTGCGGTAATGAGGGGTAAAAGGTTCACTGAAGAGAAGATTATAGGCATCCTAAAAGAGCACGAGGCAGGCGTAGCCGCCAACGAGCTGGGCCGTAAATACGGCATAAGCAACACCACCATTTACAACTGGAAGGCTAAATACGCAGGGCTTACGGTAAGTGAGGCGCGCAGGCTTAAGGTCTTAGAGGATGAGAACCGCAAGCTTAAGCACATAGTAGCCGATCTCACATTAGATAACCAGGCCCTTAAGGCGGTAGTCTCAAAAAACTTCTAGAGCCCAAGGCCAGGAGGAATGCGGTGGTGTTTCTTCTGGAGAGCTTTGGGCTGAGCGTAAGGCGATGCTGCCGGCTTATAGGCATATCAAGGACAAGCTTCGGCTATAAACACAAAAAGCCTAATGATGATGCGATACGCGTAAGACTCAAAGAGCTTGCCCAGAAGCGAAGAAGATTTGGGTGCAGGCGATTGCATGTGATGTTGCGTAGAGAAGGCATTATGATTAACCATAAAAAGACAGAGCGGTTATATAGAGAAGAGAAGCTGGCCTTGCGTATAAGGCGAAGAAAGAAGTATGCGTCACTGCTTAGGACCGAGATCCCAAAACCTACGCACCCTAATCATATATGGAGTATGGACTTCATGAAGGATGCTCTTTCAAGCGGCAGGAAGATAAAGGCACTTCCTATAGTGGATGAATATTCGAGAAAGTGTTTCCATATAGAAGTGGATACTTCTATAACCGGTAAGATGGTATGCGAGATACTTAACAGGATATCCTTCGCTGAAGGGCTCCCAGAGATCATAATGATAGACAATGGACCGGAGTTCATAGGAAAAGCCTTGGATGAATGGGCATATAGGCGCGGTATTAAGCTTTTCTTCATCACCCCCGGCAAGCCCGTTGAGAACTGTTATATCGAGAGCTTTAACGGCAAATTCAGGGATGAGTGTCTAAATGAGCATTGGTTTACGAGCTTAGAGCACGCGAGGAAGGAGATCAAGAGCTGGCGGGTTGACTATAACACCGAAAGGCCTCACAGCTCCCTGGGATATCTTACGCCGGAAGAGTTCCTGAGCAAAGAAAATGAAAAAAACGCACGAGACTTAACCATAAAACCATTAACAAAAGCCCTGTTAATTCCAAGTTCCTAGTGGTACTATAAACGGGGGTAGGTCA
>JAFDHR010000326.1 GCA_019308645.1 Deltaproteobacteria bacterium | reverse complement strand
ATAAAATCATCGCGCAACTCAGGCTCTTCGATAAGACTTTTCTTTATCAAATCCATATCACGCTGTAAATCAACTACCATTTTATAAAGGTTTTCAAGGGTAATATCTTTTTGTGTAGACATCTTCTTAACCTCCTTTTCTCGAGTAATGAGTGACATTGCTGCATAATTACATTATTTAATAACACCCCATATGCCTTGTATCTATCAATCAATATTTTGCCTTTTCCTGCACACTTTCCCATACATACATAAAAGGATCAGGGCAACACTCTTGACAGTTTTACCCTCTTTTCTATCAGCATAATCTATTTTTATGGTTTGTAGCTCAACGCTGAAAGTAAATAAAGGCTTTAGGCTACATGTGCACGCATTACTTTACCTACCTCTTCAATCTCAAGATCCTGATGTTTTACCTTATCTCTGATATCTTCAATTTTTTTCATTGCTTTCCTGTCGTAATATCGTTCACCGCAATTCGAACAAACCAAAATATTCATTGGAATCAGAATAATATCTTTTCCTGTCCTGATTTGCTCATCAACGGTTTTGAGTTCAATATCCGAACCTTTGCAAATAACACATTTCATTTTTTCCTCCTTGAAAAATCTATCCATCGGTCAGGATGGGGTTGATAGGCTGTTATGATAATGGCTAAACTATCCTCATCAGCATAAGCACAAACAACGTGCAGGGGTCGATTATCAGTGGTTCTTCCGTAAATAAGGCAACTTTGATAGGGTTCATTATCCGAATTTTGCGGATTCTTATCCTATGCTTATCCTATGCCACCCTTTTCGCAAGCCTGGTAACTTCCGGCCCCAATAAAAAATACTGTGCCTATAAAACCCTCTCCAAAGCCAATAATATTTCATCTCGAATAGTCCGGTACTGGGCTCTTAGATCCAATAATGATGGTCTCGTAAAAAGTCTCAACAACATGTCATTTCGATGTCATTTCGAGCGAAGCGAGAAATCTTACCAATGTAACATGCTGAAAACACAAGATTTCTCCTTCCAGTCGAAATGACAGATTCACCGAATATGACTTTTTACGAGTTCATCAATAATGGTACTTTCATTTTTCCCTTTCTCTCATTCCTCAACTATTTTTTCTGGCCCAACCTTTTTATACTTTCTTTTGCATGCCATACATTTCGCTCTATTTCCTTTAAATACGAGTTGAATGCCGCATGCGCACATCCAGCCCTTCTGTTTTGCCGGGTTTCCCACCATTAATGCATAATCTGGCACATCCGTAAGTACGACTGTGCCTGTCCCAATAAACGCAGAGGTGCCAATAGTAATACCACAAATAATAGTGGCATTAGCGCCTATAGTTGCTCCCTTTTTAACAAGGGTCGGTCGAAGTTCACCCATCCTACGGATTGCTCCCCTTGGATTATAGACATTGGTAAATACTATGGAGGGCCCACAAAATACCTCATCTTCAAGAGTTACACCCTTGTATACCGATACATTGTTCTGGATCTTACAGCCATTACCAATAGTTACATCAGGGCCGATGACCACATTCTGCCCGATATTGCAGTTTTTACCAATGCGAGAGCCGGAAAGGATATGTGAAAAATGCCACACCTTGGTACCAATACCGATCTCAACTCCTTCATCCACATACGCGGATTCATGGACAAAGTAGCTCTTAGCTCTTTGCTCATCGTTCATAGCTGCTTCAGCAGAAACTGATTGTTGTCTTTTTGATATTGGCACTGCATTCTGGTTTAAATTAATCTTGCGACCATTTTCATTAAGTGATCTTTGCGATGCCTGGAGCACTTGCAGCACCCGAAGCCCTTCCCTACCATCGGTTATAGGTTGTTGTCCATTGGTAACACAGTCTATGAAATGCGTACACTCGGCCTTGAGAGGCTCATCCATTTCCACTTTTACCGCCTCTGCCTCTGCCTTGGCAGCGATAGGAATACGATTAAGCCACTCGATCCTGTGGGGATAAAGCATGAGCTTTTCATCGCTTATATCATCAAATACCGCCATTTTTTTATCGCCTACCACTACCAGTTTTTGCTCTTTAAATGGGTGAAGCCATGAAACGAAAATGTGTGCCTTTACACCACTTGGAAAATCAAGTGTAGTCAAGGTGGTATCTGGAATCTTTTGCTGTAAGTATGCCCCTCCTGTTGCACAAACACTTTCAGGCATTTCTCTCAAAAGCATGAGAATTACAGAGATGTCATGGGGCGCGAAACTCCAGAGAATATTTTCCTCGGCCCTTATTTTGCCGATGTTGAGGCGATTTGAATAGAGGTACTGGATTTTGCCGAGCTCTCCGTTGTCAATAAGCTCTTTCAACTTGATTACCGCTCTATGATATTGGAGAATATGGCCTACCATCAATGTGAGGTGATTTTTCTCCGCTATTTCAATGAGATCTCGACCCTCTTCTCCAGTCAGGGCAAGTGGTTTTTCTACAAATACATGCTTTCCAGCTAAAAGGCATTTCTTCGCCAGGTTATAATGGGTTGCAGCAGGTGTCGCAATCGCAACAGCGTCTATCTGAAACACAGACTCATCCAGCAGGTAATCAAGATCCTCTGTGGTGGAAATTCCCTTATACTTCTCTTTGAAACTGTCGAGTATTGTACTTTCTTTATCACAAATCGCTGAAAGTACGCCCAAATCATGAAAATTACGCACCAAGTTCTTTCCCCAGTACCCAGATCCAACTACAGCTATGTTAATCATACTCATTTCTCCATTTCATTAATGAAGCTCCCCGCAGTCCCGACAAATCGGGACGAGGTATCAAAGCGGAATTGCACCGAAGCTAACCCGCCTTTCCATCCTCCGTAGCAGGCTACTGCGGAGGACGGGCGCCCTAGCGGGCTTCGGCGCGGTTCGCCCCGCCCTCACGCAGCGTGTCATCCCTGCAGTCCCGCTGAAAGCGGGACAGGGTATTCTGGCGAAGGCGAATAAAATTAGGGTCAATCCCTGAATGCTGCATTACTAACCTAAAAAAATATTCCTGTAATCCACGTAAATGTAACCATGCCCCAATAAAAATATGGCTTAAAACTGGCACCCAAATTTTTCGTGGTCACGGTGAGAAAAGCCAGATTTCAGAGACTGCTATGTTCTTTTGAATGTTATTTTGTTATTGGTAGTATCGATTTAACATATCGGAAAGGCTCTCCTGCCACGGTCTAAGACTAATACCAAAATGTTTTGTTATCAGAGAACAGTCCATACCGGAATTTGCAGGCCTTTTTGCTGGAGTAGGATATTCTGACGTGGTAATAGGCACTACCTCTTTCACCATAAGTGAATCATGCTGATTTGCCATATCAAAAATCGTTTGTGCAAAACCGTGCCAGCTAGTCACGCCCTTACCACAATAATGGTAGGTACCCCAGATAACATTACGTTGTTCACTGATTTGAGTTGCAATTGTCAAGATCGCATCAGCGAGATCGGCTGCATACGTAGGGCAGCCATATTGATCGGCCACGACACGCACTATCTCTTTCTCTTTGCTTAAGCGGAGCATAGTCTTCGCAAAATTATTCCCATGGAGGCCATAGAGCCAGGCTGTGCGAATAATAATGTGCTCTTTCAAATTGTCCCTTATTTTTGTTTCCCCCGCCGCCTTACTTTTGCCATAAATCCCCAAAGGAGAGATAGGCTCTGTTTCGAGGTACAGGCCTTTTTTATTGCCATTAAAGACATAGTCGGTAGAGATATGAATAAGTGGGACTCCAATTTCAGCACAGGAAGTGGCCAGGTAAGCTGGCCCATCACGATTTACTGCAAAGGCTAACTCTGGCTCTGATTCTGCCTTATCAACTGCTGTATAGGCTGATGCATTAATAACCAACGAGACACCAGCCTGACTTACTGCTTTTTTAACTGCAAAAGGCTCAGTAACATCGAAGTCAGGAAGATCTAAGCCAGACATAGCAATACCCTGATTTTTTCCCTTTGTGCATACCTCCCGCCCAAGCTGGCCATTTGCACCAATAACGAGTAATTTCATATTCAATTCGTTTTATAAGCCTCTGTCTTAACTATTCAGGTTATAAGGTTCAAAGTTCACGGTTGGGAGAATTTAGGTGGCACAGATCTCACCCCGCCCGCCTCGCCTGAGCGAGAGCGATGGCGGGCAAGCCTGAACCCTGGAACTCTGAACCTGAGTAGTTACCCTCTGGCTTAATATACAGGGAGGCGCTCCGGGGGCACATCCCTTAAACAAGGGTATTGGCAATCCTTATCTGAAAGCATAGGATCGATTATTGGCCAGTCAATGCCAATGTTTGGATCGGACCAGAGGATACCTCCCTCATCATCAGGGGCATAGAAATCCGTGCACTTGTAAAGGACGTCCGCTGTTTCGCTGAGCACACAAAACCCGTGGGCGAATCCTTCTGGTACAAATATCTGGTGCCTGTTTTTG
>JAFDHR010000325.1 GCA_019308645.1 Deltaproteobacteria bacterium | reverse complement strand
GCCTCCGTTTTGGGCCAAGGGTTCTTTTGACAAAATCCCCTCCATTATAGAGGCTTTTTATTATTTAAACAATTGATATTACATAATATTTATACGATCTTTACAACACCCTTATTATATACCATATGGTTGAATAAAATCCAATAATTATTTACAAACAGATGTCCCGCATATTCCGGACGAGATCAAGAAAGGCAAGGGTGTCTACAGGGGCATCACAATTCATCTATTGAAAAAATGGACAACCATTACCAACAGACAGATAAGAGACCTGACAGGGGGACTTAGTTATTCTGCGGTATCAAAAGTCAAGCTCCCTGCGCTTCCGCGCGGGGCAGCCTGGCGAATGCGAGTGAATCAGAGGTTTACCGAGAAACTCAGCACTGACAGCACGCTAAGGAGTCCTGTTAAGGGCATCACTGGAAGTTTGTCCCATGTCAAGGGCTGACCACATTTATCATTAGAGTGATAGAAAAGGGCAGGACTTTTTATGACTGTTAAGACCGATAGAGTTTTGTGTCTCCAATGGGCAGATGCCCTCTGAAATCCTAAAAGGACAAGGATAAAACAAGTCAACGTAAGAAACAACGTCCCCAAAAACCCAGAATTAATCCTTAGTGCTATTCTAAGGCAAACGCAACTGCGGCCTTTGAGTGAATCGCCGTTGTATCAAATAAAGGCACTTCCACATCCTCCTGGCTAATCAAAAGCGGAATTTCCGTGCACCCTAAAATCAGTCCATCTGCACCAACTGAAACAAGCCTTCTAATAATTTCTTTGAATTTTTCCTTTGAAGATTGCTTTAATATCCCAAGACACAGTTCATTATAAATAACACTATCAATTATTTCTCTATCAGTATTTGAAGGTATCATGACATCAAGATTATATTTTTCTTTTAATCTTTTTTTATAAAAATCCTCTTCCATAGTAAACTTTGTTCCCAGCAAACCAGGTTTTGTTAATCCCTGCTTTTTAATCCTCTCAGCAGTCGCATCAGCTATATGCAGGAGAGGGATATTTATATTGTCTTGAACCTCTGGGGCCATTTTATGCATAGTGTTTGTACAAATTACAATAAAGTCAGCACCGGCCCCCTCTAATTGCTGAGCAAAATGGATCATCAATCTTGTAAGTTCCTCCCACTCCCCTTGATGTTGTAAGCTTGCAATCTCTTCAAAATTAACAGAATACATAATACATTTTGCAGAGTTGAGTCCACCAAGGCGTTCTTTCACGGTTGTATTTATTATATTATAATACACAGACGATGACTCCCAGCTCATACCTCCAATAAGACCAATTGTTTTCATAGTACTCCTCTACTTTTTTATCTTGATAAAATTCGCCAATAAAAAAGAAAAATCTCCTTGACAGAAAATATCACATCCAGTATGCAGAATGAATTAATCTTATTCTTGCACCCTTCATGGATATTATAACAGTCATACCAATAATATTTTTCTCATTTTAAAAAAAATGCAACTATTCAGCCACTAAGTCACAAAGGCACTAATCCCAATTTTCGATTTTCAATTGTCAATTGTCAATTGTTTGTGCCTTGGTGGCTAGCTAAGCAGTTACAAAAAAATAAACATTTCAGAAGTTCAAATTTTCCACCCTCAATGTAAACTAAAAAATTATATATATACAAAGAAACTTCCATAGCCAATATTTTTTGACTTTACCAAAAAAGAGCCTTGCACAATTTCTTAAAAACCATAAAATAGCAGGTCTGATACCAAGTTGCTTTCAACCCGCTACTATTTTTAAACGTCATTGCGAACGAATGTGAAGCAATCTCAATAGGATAGATTGCCACGTCGCTTCGCTCCTCGCAATGACATGATTGCAACTTGGTATGAAAACGCAAGGAAGATAATATGAAAGTTCTTATAAGCGATCCCTTATCAGAGGTTGGTGTAAAGACATTTCAAGAAACTCCTGATATCGAGGTTGATGTAAATACCGATCTGTCCCCTGAAAAACTAAAAAAAATTATTGGAGACTATCATGCACTTGTTATACGGAGTGCAACCAAGGCCACTGCTGAAATCATTGAGGCGGCCCATAATTTGAAGGTTATTGGCCGAGCCGGAATAGGTTTAGACAACGTGGACATCCCTGCTGCAAGCAAAAAGGGAATTGTGGTAATGAATACCCCGGAGGGTAACACCATAACAGCGGCTGAACATACCATTGCAATGATTATGGCCCTCTCACGTAACATCCCCCAGGCAAGCGCATCTCTTAAGGAGGGAAAATGGGAGAAGAAAAAATTCCAGGGGCGGGAAATATTTAACAAAACTCTTGGAGTAATCGGAGTTGGGCGCATAGGACGGCTTGTGTCTGAAAGGGCGAAAGCAATGGAGATGAAGGTCATTGCCTATGATCCTTATATAAAGCCAGACATCATTGAGAGAATGGATATCGAGCCAGTTTCCTTTGATGAACTGCTTCAAAGATCCGATTATATCACCATTCATACACCGAGCACTGGGGAAACCATCAACATGATAAACAGGCAGGCAATTGCCAAAATGAAAAACGGGGCAATGGTTATCAACTGCGCCCGCGGGGGTATAGTCAATGAAGATGATCTCCTTGAGGCCTTAAAATCAGGCCACCTATCAGGTGCGGCCTTAGATGTCTTTATAAAAGAGCCGCCCGGCAAGACAGAACTGATGAGTTTGCCTAACCTGATAGCTACACCCCACCTTGGTGCGTCAACCAAAGAGGCACAGGACAAAGTGGCTAAAGATGTGGCCGAGGAAATTATCGGATATCTTTTGTATGGCTCAGTAAAAAATGCTGTGAATGTCCCAAGCATCAGCCCAGAACTGCTGTCCACTTTACGACCATATGCCACTTTAGCGGAAAAGATGGGATCCCTTCAGAGCCAGCTCGCTGATAATGCTATCCTGGAAGTTCAGATAATTTACTCAGGAAAGGTAACCAATTATAATGTAACACCTCTCACTACTGCAATGCTCAAAGGGCTTCTCACCCCTCTTCTTAAAGATCAAGTGAACTTTGTTAATGCCCCTGTTATTGCTGCTGAGCGGGGCATGAAAGTGGTGGAATCTAAAACTAAGGCACCTGAGGATTTTTCCAGCCTTATCAAGATTACCGTTAAGACACAAAAAAGTAAAAATATCATATCCGGGACCATATTCGGTAATAATTTACTCAGAATTCTGCGCCTTAATAACTTTTACCTTGAGGCCATTCCTGAAGGCCATAATCTGTTGATAAACAATATTGACAAACCCGGTGTCATTGGCAAAATTACCAGCACCCTTGGGAGATATGAGGTTAACATCAGCCGTATGCAAGTGGGCGAAGAAAAGGCAAAAAAACAGAATGTAATTTTTTTGGCTACAAATGTTTCAGTAAACGATAAAATTCTTGAAGAATTGCGCGGTCTGGAAGATATTTTGTTAGTAAAAAGGATAGAGTTGTAAATGCTCTAAAAATGAGGCTGTCCGTGGCATAGGTTGTTGCGGGCTGATGTAGAATAACAATCAAAAAAGGGGGGGTACAATGAAAAGAGCAATGTTTTTTCTTGACCAAAAGGATATGCCAACTCATTGGTATAACATCCAGGCAGATTTGCCAGAACCACTTCCACCGGTTTTACATCCAGGAACGGGGCAGCCGGTAACCCCGGATGACCTGGCTCCTCTATTTCCCATGGAGCTTATCAAACAGGAGGTAAGCACCGAACGATGGATTGAAATCCCTGAGGAGCTACAGGATATCTATCGGACGTGGAGACCAACAGTGTTGCACCGGGCATATCGCCTTGAGAAGGCCTTAGACACACCAGCCAAGATCTTCTTTAAGTATGAGGGGACAAACCAGGCTGGCAGCCATAAGCCTAATACTGCTGTGGCTCAGTGTTACTATAACATGAAGGAGGGCATAAAACGAATAACTACAGAGACCGGTGCCGGACAGTGGGGTAGTGCTCTGAGTATGGCCGGCGCTTTCTTTGATGTAGAGATCAAGGTTTATATGGTCAGAATAAGTTATGACCAGAAGCCATATCGCCGCATCGCAATGGAGGTCTGGGGAGGAAAGTGTATCCCAAGCCCCAGCACAGAAACTAAAGCGGGCAGAGATATGCTGGAAAAATGGCCTGATTGTCCTGGCAGCCTGGGACTTGCCATCAGTGAGGCAGTAGAGGAGTGCGTAAGCCGTGATGATACTCACTATTCTCTGGGCAGTGTGCTCAATCATGTCCTGCTTCACCAGACCATACAGGGGGAAGAGTGTCGGAAACAAATGGAGATGGCAGATGCCTACCCTGATATTATTGTAGGTAACATTGGCGGCGGCTCCAACTATGGTGGCCAATTTCTGCCCTGGGTCAGAGATAAAATCAGCGGAGAAAAGCCAGACATGCGTATTATCTGTGTTGAGCCCGAAAGTTGCCCCACCGTGACCAGGGGAATGTATGCCTATGATTTTGGTGATGTAGTTGGTATGACTCCACTACTCAAGATGCATACACTCGGTCACGGATTTATCCCACCTCCGGTACATGCTGGAGGCCTGCGCTATCATGGGATGGCACCGATCATATGCCACCTCTACGAACTGGGTTTTGTTGAAGCCGTAGCCGTGCATCAGACTGCTACCTTCGCTGCCGGCGTACAGTTTGCTCGCACGGAAGGCATTATAAGCGGGCCTGAACCATGTCACAATGTCAAGGTAGGCATCGATGAGGCTCTCAAGTGTAAGGAATCGGGGGAAGCAAAAACAATCTTGATTGCCCATAGTGGACATGGACACTTCGACCTTGCTGCATATGATGCATACCTGTCAGGTAAACTCAAAGATTATGCCTACCCTGAGGAGGATGTTAAGAAGGCGCAGGCTGAACTGCCCAAGGTTGCCTCGTAGCCAGATATAAGCTGCAAAATGTCTCGCTTTAATGGCGAGAACTGCTGTACACAAAATAATCTGGTTCTTTAATGGTATACTCACAGATCCTATCCATTCGGACCTGTGAGTGTACTCCTTTACAATGGGAGGTAAACAGATTGATTCAACAGTATGATCAGAAAACGCTTCGATGCCCCAGGGTGGGCGGCGAGGTAAATTTTAGATACTGTCGTTTCGAAAATAACATGCTTCCATGCAAATGGATCGTTGGTTGTTGGAAGATGTATTTAGATATCAATACGTTTCTGGAAGAC
>JAFDHR010000324.1 GCA_019308645.1 Deltaproteobacteria bacterium | reverse complement strand
TTCTCTTTTGTGTCGATCTTTGAACCTTAAAAGCTCTGGCCCATAATAATCCCATCGACCGCTTTCCATCCATAAATCACCTGGCTGTACCCCTGGAAGTAAAAGTTCAATAGCACCAGCCCTATCCATCTCTTCCCTGACAATAGTTTCTGTATTCTTAATGGCTAATAGGCCATAAGGGAGATAGGTATAGATTCCTGCTGCTAGTTTTCTGATCATGCCAGCCCTGAGCATTAACTGATGACTTACGATCTCAGCCTCTGCTGGTATCTCTTTTACTGTAGGAATAAAGAATTGTGAATATCGTCTCGAAATAGATGCCATAATACAAGATTAATGATTAAATATTGATAATTGAAAATCTAAGCCTGCCGTCCGGCGGACAGGTTATCACTAATTATCACGAACAATTATCTAACAATTCTTTTATACAGAATTTTATTTTCATTTGTGCTCATTCGTGGCCGAATAGTTACAAATATCCAATCGAAAATCGTCAATCCAAAATATTCATTCGTTTATCATCTTTCTAACTTCTTCAATAAGTACCCTGGCAAGATCCAGCTCTGGAACTTTTTTAACCACCCTGCCCCTCTTAAATAATGTGCCGTAGCCTTGTCCTCCAGCAATACCAATGTCAGCCTCTCTTGCCTCACCAGGTCCATTTACAACACACCCCATAATAGACACCTTAATAGGGGTACTGACTTGGCTCAAATCATGTTCAATTTTATCAACCAATGTAAAAAGATCTATTTTGCATCTTCCACATGTAGGGCAGGATATAATCTCCGCTCCTCTCTGTCTTAGACCCAGGGCCTTTAAAATTTCATATGCAACCCTGACCTCGTCAACTGGATCACGCGTTAGAGAAACTCTAATCGTATCTCCAATACCCTCTAATAGCAATAATCCTATCCCTATAGAGTTTTTAACAGTCCCTGATATTAGGCTCCCGGCCTCGGTTACGCCTAAATGTAAAGGATAATCAACCTGCTGGCTTAAAAGCCTGCATGCAGATATCGTTTGTAAGACATCTGATGATTTCAGTGAAATCTTAATTAAATGGAAATCTAAATCCTCAAGGAGCTTTACATGACTCATGGCACTCTCAACCATGGCTTCTGGTGTTGGATGATGATATCTTTTTAAAATAGCCTTGCCAAGAGAGCCAGAGTTGACCCCAATCCTTATAGGGATAGAACAGCTACGAGCAGCAGCAACAATTTCTTGAATTTTTTTCTTTCCACCAATGTTTCCTGGATTCAATCTTAACCCATTCGCACCGTTTTCTATAGCTGCCAAGGCAAGCTTATAGTCAAAATGAATATCGGCAATAATCGGAATAGATACCTGAGATTTTATCTCTTTAAGTGCTGACGCGGCTTCCATGTCTGGCACCGCCAGGCGAACAAGTTCACAGCCAGCATTTGCTAATCTTTCTATTTGTTTTACCGTAGCAGCTACATCCTGAGTGGGGGTATTGGTCATGGACTGGACCACTACAGGGCTTTCACCACCTACCTTAACTCCGCCTATATTTATTTGTCTGCTAAAACGTCTCTTCATTGTCCACCCTTTTCACACCCAAACTAACTAAATAGATATTACCCTGTCAAGACGATTTATCCTGATCCTTAAATTACAATAAAAATACATAAAGCATGTACAAACGCCCTGATAAACAATATCTCTATATCACTTCTCTACTGATTACTGGTCAATGAAAGAGAAGGGATACAGAAAGATTTTCCCTTGCACTATATACCTAAATTCTGCTAAATTAATATGTTGTAGGCAAAATATAACATATGAAAATTTAACTACTGTAACGTTTCACTTTTACTTAACGCTTACAAACGAGACAATAAACATTATATATCAAGGAGGAAAACATGTCTGAAGAGGAAATACAGGGTCAAGGATTTGTTGTTAAAGATAAAAGAGCTTTTGATGCTAAAGGAGAGGTAAAGGATAAGTCTGAAGAGACTGAGATAGGGAAAGATAAGGGCAAGGAAAAGCCCAAGGAGGAGAAGGCTTCTGCCCCCTTGCCAGAAATCAATTTTTCCTCCTTTCTTCTATCGCTCAGCTCTTCGGTACTCCTTCATCTTGGTGAAATCGCAGATCCGCAATCTGGAGAAAAAAAGAAAGACCTGGTATTAGCCAAACAATCGATTGATATTATCAACATACTCAAAGAAAAAACCAAGGGTAACCTTACCCAGGAGGAGCAAAATCTCCTGGAGCAGCTTCTCTATGATCTCCGCATGCGTTTTGTTAAAGCAAACGAATAATAATGCTCCCTGCTCTCACAAATGAAAAATCCAACGCCCATCTCACAAATCAAACCGCAATTGAAATCTTGTCCCCGGCCAAGGTAAATGTATTCTTAAAGATTACCGGGCAAAGGATTGATGGGTATCACGAGTTGTTGACTGTTTTCGTTCCTGTGGCTCTCTATGATAAGCTAATAATAAGCAAATCAGAGAAGGGATTAGAGGTTTATTGTAGCAGAAGAGAACTACCTAAAGACCAAAATAATTTAGTTAATAGAGCGGCTATCTCTTTTTTTGAAAAAACCGGAATCAAGAAAGGTGTCAAGATTACATTAATCAAAAATATACCGATTTCTTCTGGTTTGGGTGGTGGTAGTAGTGATGCGGCAACAACATTGAAAGGATTAAACCAGCTATGGTCAAACGCCCTGTCAAAAGAAGATCTTGAGAAACTCGCCCTTTCTCTCGGTGCAGATGTTCCTTTTTTTCTTCTACAGAAACCAGCTATAGCCAGGGGGATTGGAGAAATACTCCAACCGATAGAAAATTTTCCTTCATTTTGGTATGTTATCGTTAGTCCGAATCTCATGATCTCAACGGCATGGGCCTATGAAAAAACCAAATTAAAGTTGACAAATAATAGAAATCAGAATATCATAAATAGCTTTAAAAAAAATCTTTTTAATATTCCAGATTTACTCTTTAATGATTTTGAAAGGGTTACTCTTGTAAAATATCCTTTTCTTAGCTCAATCAAGGAATCCTTACTACAGTTAGGTGCCCTCGGTGCATTGATGACGGGCAGTGGACCGAGCATTTTTGGTCTTTTTGCTTCAGCTAAAAAGGCTCAAAAAGCTGGAAAGATTCTCGAATCATATAATAAAGGGGATGTATTTGTCGTCAAAGGATTGAGGTAGGAATATTATACAAGAATGAAATGTCAAATTTCAAAATCCAAAGACCAAATAAAGCACAAATGCTTAAATGTCAAAATTTCTAATTTATAATTTGGCATTCATTTGAACTTTGAGCTTTGAAATTTGATATTAAATAATGGGGTGTCGTCAAGCGGTAAGACACGGGCCTTTGGAGCCCGCATTCGGAGGTTCGAATCCTCCCACCCCAGCCAAAAATACGAAATTATTGGCATAGTAACAAGGGGAAACAAGAAAATTTATTATGGATGATCTTGCTGATAGTTTAAAGCTGTTTGGTGGTACATCTAACATAAGTCTAACCAAAGAGGTGAGTGATTATTTAAATATCCTCCCTGGGGAAATGCTAAATAAAACCTTTAGCGATGGGGAGATTCGAATTGAGATCGATGAAAATGTAAGGGGAAGAGAGACCTTTATCCTTCAGTCTACAAGTAGTCCGGTTAATGATAATCTCATGCAGCTCCTGATAATTACCGATGCACTCAAAAGGGCATCTGCAAGGAGTATAACAGCTGTAATCCCTTACTATGGGTATGCCAGGCAGGATAGAAAAGTTAAGCCACGGGTTCCTATAAGTGCAAAGCTCGTAGCTGACCTGATAACAGTTGCCGGAGTGAATCGTGTGATCTCAGTT
>JAFDHR010000323.1 GCA_019308645.1 Deltaproteobacteria bacterium | reverse complement strand
AGGATTCGCTATAGGTGAGAGTTCCGCCGGACCTTTTTATGGAGCTGTTACAGGCCCAGCAGGGAACTTGCGCCTTATAGGTACCTAAATGTTCAACTAGCTGTTTTTTAAAAAAGAAATATTTTAACTTGACAGGGGTAAGATAGGATGTCCCCTACCTATTTGTGTTCTGCCTTGTGAGGATGAGAGGAGAAAAACTACCTGGCTACGGAGCTGCTTTTCTTCAAAGACGGTCGTCACCATGGCATTTAAGCTGTGTCAGTGTGCTCAGAAACGATGGCAACGCCTTTATGGCTATAAGAAGTTAGGAAAGGTAATCAGTGGAATAAGATTCGTTGATGGTATAGAGGAAATGAGGAACGCTGCCTAATGCTCCATACACAACATTTGACAATAACTCTTTGATAAGCCTCGTTTTGTTCTTTTATAAGTGCAATCAAAGTTCCATAATTGTAAATTTCTTTTTTGGTCATTTTTTATCCGTCCTCTTTTTTCATACTAATGTGCTTCCATCCTTTCTATTTATGCCAATTTTTAATAATAACTCATCCAACTGCTCTTCATGATCCTGGAACCTATGACCAAGGTAAATTTTAGAGGCACCAATTTCCAATCTAAATCCTATTTTATTTGTTACACCGACATGCAGTTCTGCTTGGTCGTTACCCCAAACAATGAGCCATACATGAGATAGAAGATTGAATGTGGCTTGGTTTTCTGGGTCCGTCAATTCACCTATTTGCTTTCCATCAAAAATAACTTCAAACTTCCCATTCTTTCTATATGAAAACCTATTAACATGTGGAATTTGTTGTATCAACGAGGTAAACAATTGAACTTTCTTTATTTCTTCGGGTCTTTTTTTGATGAATAGCCCAAACATCAATAAACCTCCTTAATCTAATAATTCACAAGCAACTCTATTTTTCATATTCATATACGTCGATCTTTTTGAAAAGGTGCTAACCGTTGAGTTGAGACGCGGAAACGCGGCTGCGTTTCCGCGTCGATACTCAAACGATGGGTTGGAGTTTCATTTTTTTGCCTTTTCAATGAGATAAACTAATTCTGATTTTCGTACTGGAACAGTTACACTGTATTTAAGTGAAATATCTGTAACCAAATTATAAAACCACTCACCTGCTTCCGGTGAGATTTTTTTAAAGCCCCGTATGGTCGAGTAAGTATCACTCGGACCTCGCGTTCATAGGAATAGGCTATGTGCTTAAAACCAAATATATGCTCATCTAAAGAATAAACTCCTTCAGGCAATTCGCCAGCATGATTTATATAGCGAACTTTCTTGATTTGAACCCTACCTTCCGAGCACCATTCGAAAGCTGCGGTTATTAAGTGCCTGACTGTCGTGGAAATTGCGACCGACTGTGATGAGCCCCCATAAATTTTCCACAGAGCCATGTTGTCTTCAGGCCCGATGGTCCAACAACTAAGGTTTGTTCTAACTTTCCTTTCGAATTCAAGCTCTTCAATGCTTTTATCGTACTTGTTTTTATCAAGGTGAGAACGCATATCTTCCCGTATTGATTCAGGAAGTGTTCCTTCTAAACGATCGTCAAAATTAACGGCAGGTTCAAGATGCAATTCATTTGTACGAAGCAGATCGATAAATTTTGGAAGATCCAAATACCTGCTAATTATCAAATCATCAGCTAACTCAGGGTCTTTGAAAACTTCTCTCTTTTCCATTTATATTCTAATCTGATGATGCGGGCCAACGGCGGGCATAAGGCGCGGCGGCTTTTTGCCGTCGCCCTTAATGCCCTGGTTATATGCTGATTTTACATATATTTTCACTGATCTCATAAATTGCCGCTCTTAACACCTGAAGGCATATCTTAGCAGTGTGTTCTCTCGGGGTAAAACCAGAACTCATCTGTTGGAAAGGATGGATGTAGTTCCTAAAATCTCTGAGTGAATGACTAAATTTAGATGTATCATGTTGAATAAGGTGAATTTCCCTTGCGACATCTATAAAAGCACTCAGTGTCCATTCTTGAAACTGCTTGACCTTTCCATCCCCGTCTTTCGGGGATGCTTTGGAGCAATTAAATTGTTTTGGGTATTTGATCGCCAAACCAAGGAGAAGCCCCTCAAGTGTACTCCCGGCCATCAGTATGACTGAAAGATACGCGCCAGCGGTAAAACACTGTTCAATTTCCTTAATTCTCTTTTCGAGAATGTCAGACACAACACCTTCCAGACCAACCTTAGCGACCGACACGTTTGAAAATTCTCTTTTCAAAAATTCATCTTCGCTGCTGTTACCGGTCTGTGGTGATGGTTCGTCAATTTCAACTTTTTGAAGCTTAGAAAAATCGATATCAGCGCCGTTTCTTATTATTTTCCATTTATCAAATGCGAGATATTTGTTGAAATCTATTATATGTTCATCTAACTCGTTGATGCGATCAATGAAATTAGCTGGATTTAAAACAGCCCTGATACATTTGTCTAACTCAGGGGAGCCATTTATCTTTTCAAGTTTTTCATCAGTATAAAACCACCGTGATGGAAAACCCTGACCGTAGGAGTCGTTAAACCCAAGATTATTAAAAAACTTTACAAGCTGAGGCCCCGACCGATATTCCGTCTCCTCGTTAATTAGAAGCCTAAGTTTTTCTAATGATTTTTGATTAAGGATCATTGTCTGTCTCAGATATTGGCATATAACGACCATGCTAATCAGCGAGCGTACAGGCCAAAGATGATGAAAATCAAACCGCGCTTATTGCGAGTCTGGTTGAGCATTTTGTTCGGTATGAAATTTCTTTTATTGAGACTTAATCTGAAGAACGATGCCCGTCTTTTCATCTTTCAAAGATATGCCGTCAAATTCAAATTGCCTCGTCGTGTAAGTATCTGGTGGTAAAATGCCCACTGGTGTAGTAGTACGCATGAAAGGTAACATGTCAGGACGGCCTAATTTATTGATGTCCTTAAAAGGAATTCTGGCTAAAATCTGACCGCGACCCTCTTTGCAATTAGCAAATAGAATTGATGGTAAAAAGTAGGTGCTTTGAAATGCTCCTTCCCAATTTTGACCCTGGGTCTTTTTTACCATAAAGCCAGAATGTGGCGCATTATTGAAAATGTCAGTATTTTTATCATCCAATCGCCAACCCAAATTAATAATGGCAATCTCCTTTGATGGCAATGATGGAACGATAATTTCAAGATAGCTTGGAAACTGAACATTGCTCTCTTGATCAGAAGAACCAGATTTTATTTCTGTTTTTACATTTGGAGAAGTATTGATTGTAAAATTTACGCCCTTGAAGGTGTATCCTATCCCGAGCCGCACGTCTGAAGCTGTTCCATGACCTGCGTTCTCAACGATAATAGTACCCATGTAACTTGCGCCTTCTAATGAAAATGCTTTAGATCCCTCTCCTTCAAATATCACGGATGACTCCGGCGCAACACTGAAATCAGCAAGGTCCACCGGAATCCAGGCAAATGTAGTGTGCTTCGCTGGAATAGATATATAATATACCCACAAACTCGCCCCAAGATTGATGAACTATTATAATCGGTTTAGCCCTGCCTTGAACATAAAGGGTTGCCAAGAGGGTCAGCAGAGAAGCAACTATTCCAGAGAGAATAATTTCAGCAATTTTGGCTTTTCGTTGTGTCATTCTCTTTTATTATTTGCCTTTCTTAAACTATTTTGGGCCGAACATGATATTCTATAAATTCATATCATAACAAGTCCAAGCTATTGTAAAGAAAATTCCAGCGAGGAAACTCCCTTAATTTCGAACTTGGCTTAAGGAAATATGTTGGATAGTATATTTGTTGAATATGAGTAATAGCCAACATAGTAACAGAAGGCCAGCCTTCCAAATTCCTCCATACCGATTCTTGTTATTCGCTAATCTTTTGTATGCTTGAGGGGATGGACTGTCAAATTTAAAAATGATGTCGAGTAAAGGGGAAAGATTAGATTATCTTCAAATTTTGGGCCTGTTTCGAAACATAATTGGAATTCCGTCCAGGAGGCCAAGCACGGTACGAAAAAAAATCTCAAGACTTTCCCTGGCACAATGTCAGAACTCTGTCAAAAGTCTCCGGTCATACTTGAAATAGACACGGAGAAGAATAGACATGATCCACAAAGGCATGTTCGGCGAACTGCTGCACGGTGAGTGCGGTTACCTGCACGACCTTAGAGGTCTTCTTGTAAGCCAGACCGTTTATCAGGGCATGTGGCGATGGCACAGGCAGACAACGATGAACGGTAACCTCTATCCGACTCACGGTATCGGGCCTATGAGCTGGTGCATGGATATCAACCACGGCGACGCATTTGATTACATGGTATCCTTTAGCAGCAATGCAAGGGGTCACATAAACGCGAGCTTGGCATTTTCAGGTATGAACTGTAGATCAGTATTAAGTAAGCAAAGGAATAGTGAATGAAGCCGACTTTGTTGATCCTTGCAGCGGGGATGGGCAGCAGGTACGGCGGTTTAAAGCAATTCGATCCGGTCGGTCCTAATGGCGAGATCATAATCGATTACCCTTTGTGTCAATGTAAGTGAGACACCTACCCCTTGAGAAATTAGTGTAGGGCGGGTAGGAGATTTCACATCATGAAACATCAAGGAAAAATCCAGGA